>NZ_DGRF01000051.1:0-36829 GCF_002390995.1 Clostridium sp. UBA4395 | reverse complement strand
TTATCTATTTTGCGAAAGCCCCATCCAGTGTCAAAATAAATTATTTATAGCTCTCATATACTTCTTGAATCTTATCCCAGTTAAATAAGTTCCAAATACTATTAACGTAATCTGGTCTTACATTCTTATATTTTAAATAATAAGCATGTTCCCAAACGTCGATTGTTACAAGTGGTTTTTTACCTTTACTTAAAGGAGATTCTTGATTTAAAGTAGCCATAACTTCTAGCTCACCATCACTATTTAAAACTAGCCATCCATAGCCTGAACCAAATTGTCCAATAGCAGCTTTAGAAACAGCTTCTTTCATATTTGCAACACTTCCAAAAGCTTTATTGATTTTTTCAAGTAATTCTCCCTTTGGTTCACCCTTTCCTCCTGGTGTTAAAATACTAAAGTAAAAGTTGTGGTTTGCCACGCCTCCACCTTGATTAATAACTCCTTGACGAATTTCATTTGGAATACTATCTAAATTCTCTAACAATTGTTCTAAAGTTTTACCTTCAGTAAGAGCTTCATGTCCTTCAAGTAATTTGTTAAGATTATTTACGTATGTTTGTAAATGTTTGCCGTAGTGAGTTTCTACTGTTAAAGCATCAATGTGTGGCTCTAACCCATTATATTCATAAGGTAATTTAATTTTATCATATGTCATTTTAATCCACCTACCCTTTCCATTTATATAATATACTTATATTTTACCACTTTTCATCCATATAAGCACTAATAAAAATTTTACTTACAATTTATTATTATAAATTATTTAATATATTATTCATTAACATTTCATATACATTAATATGTTCAAATTTATTTTAAAATCAATAATTAAGGAGCGATATTTTATGAAATCCACACTATTAATGTGGGAATGCATTGGTGCAATCATGATTTTCCTAATAGGTGCATTAATACATTTTGGCTATGAAGCAACAAACAAATTATCTTTTACTTCTGGTATCTTTGCCGTTAATGAAAGCATATGGGAACACTGTAAGCTTACCTTTTGGTCTCCTCTAATCTTTGCTATTATAGAATATTTTTTCGTAGGTAAATATGTAAATAATTTTCTCTTTGCAAAGACTCTAAGCGCTTATATTACAACAATTTCAATGTTAGTTCTTTATTATGAAATGCTTAAAAAGAATGGCCATCACTCACTACTTAAAGATTTAATTATCTTTGAAGTTAGTATTCTAATAGGACTATTAGTAAGTTATAACTTAATGTTACTACCTGAATTTCCACCAATAATGAATAAGATAGCCATTATTATGTTAGTTGGAGCTACATTCATATTTTACCTATTTACTTATTGTCCACCGAAGTTACCTATATTTTATTGTCCCGTATCCAATTCCTATGGTATCAAGAATTAAATTCTCACAACAAATATTATTAAAAATGACTGTATCAAAATTAACTAAATGTTAATATTTAATATAGTCATTTTTAAAATTTATTATACCTTAGGTATTTCTATTATAAATTCCGTTCCTTCATTAACTTCACTTTTAACTTTTATATTTCCTCCATGAGCTTCTATTATTGCCTTTGATATGGTAAGACCTATACCAGCTCCTCCTGTAGCTCTAGTTCTTGATTCATCAGCCCTGTAAAATCGCTGAAAAATATAAGGTAAGTGCTCTTTAGAAATTCCTATGCCACTATCCCTTATGTGTATTATTGCTATATTTTTCCCTTCATCACAGGTAATTTCAATTATTCCCCCTTGCTCAGTATATTTTATTCCATTTGAAATGATGTTTATTAACCCTTGAGTAATTTTATCTCTATCTACACTTATAATAAATGTTTCTAATTTATTGTTCACACTGATATTTTTATCATGAAGTTCCTTTTCAAAATTAATTAGAATCATTTCTACTAGTTCCTTTATATCAACTTCATTTTTATTTAAAATCAAATCTTCACTTTCATATCTAGAAAGATGCTCTAAGTAACCAACTAACCTACTTAATCTCCGTACTTCCTCATGAATACTTTGCAGCCTTTCTTCTGTAGGCTCCCAAATTCCATCTATTAATGCCTCCAGTTGTCCTTGCATGGTAGTTAACGGAGTCCTAAGTTCATGGGAGATATCCTTAGTCATGGTTTTTCTTATCTTTTCCTCTTCATCTAAACTAAAAGCCAAAGTATTTACTGAACTAATCATTTCATTAATTTCTTTTATATTGCTTTCTTCTTTAATTTTATTTTTATATTTACCTGTAGCTATGGAATTTGTGGCTTTAACTACGCTTCCTATAGGTTTGCTTATTGAAGTAGAAATTAAAATTCCTATAAATATGGAGATACCTAAAGAAAAAATCCCCACAAAAATTAATATACTATCTAAGGTTTTAAAAAAAATCACATCAGAATCATTATAATAAAGGGGACCATAATAGCCTATTTCAAGAATCCCCGCATATTTTTCATCTATTTTCAAATTATATACTTCCTCAGTATAATCACCTTTATATCCTGGATTTACAATGCTCATATTGTAACCCATCCTACTCATCATTGCCTCACACATACTACTATTATGAGTTTTAGCACTCCATATTACATTATCTGAAATATCTTTTATGCTTATAATAAATCCATTATTTATAGCTTCAATCCCTATGTCTTCTATATTTTTATTATCCCATTGTCCATTTTTATAAGTATTACTTATATCTTTAATCAGTGATTTTTTTCTTCCTTCTATAATATCCTCTAGATATCTATTAAAGTTTTTCTTCATAAATATATGAGATGAAAAACTAATTAAAAGAATAATTGTCATAGAAAATAATAAAAAAATCAAAGTAAGCCTATGTTTCAATTTCATCGAATTATTCACCACCAAACTTATATCCAATGCCGTGAACTGTTAATATATATTTAGGATTTTTACTATTTTCCTCTATCTTACTTCTTAAATTCTTAATATGAGAATCTATTATTCTATCATAAACATCACTATCATCCCCTAGAGCTCGATCAAGAAGTTCGCCTCTAGAGAATGCTTTCTTTGGACTTTCACATAAAGCTAAAAGTATCTTGAACTCCGAAGGAGTTAATTCTACTAAATTATTACCTTGTCTTACCTCATAAGTATCTAAATTTATAACTAGGTCTCCCTTATTAAAGGATAAAACATTATCCTGTTTATAATTCAATGCTCTTTTTAACACTGCATTTACTCTAGCCACTACCTGCTTAGGGCTAAATGGCTTTGTTATATAATCATCAGTCCCTAGAGAAAAACACTTCAAGATACTTTCTTCCTCTACCTTGGCTGTTAACATTATTATAGGAACCTCTGATTCCTTTCTTATGATTTCAC
Organism: Clostridium sp. UBA4395; assembly: GCF_002390995.1. Lineage (NCBI taxonomy): Bacteria > Bacillati > Bacillota > Clostridia > Eubacteriales > Clostridiaceae > Clostridium > Clostridium sp. UBA4395. Next base: position 33,489 of record NZ_DGRF01000051.1, on the reverse strand, counting down.
AAATTTTTTCTCCTGATATATCTGGTAACATTAGATCTAGTATTATTAATCTAGGATTGTATTGTTTATATTTATATATAGCTTCACTTCCATTTATTGCTGTTATAACACCATAGCCAGCTTTCTTTAGATATGCTTCCAAAACTTCTAAAATTTTAACTTCATCTTCTACAATAAGTATATCCACTTGCATCTATACTCCTCCATTAATTTAAAACTTATTATAATATACTTTCTAATTATAATAAATCATTATGAAGATTCTATGTAGAATTCCTCCATAAAATCTACACAACTTAAATATATACTTTAGCTACTATCTTAAAATTAAGTATGAGGTGATAATTTTGTCTAATAAATCTATAACCCTAAATATTGATAATATGGTATGTACGTCTTGCGAGAATACTATAATAAGACATTTAAAAAAGATTTCAGGAGTTACAATTGTAAAAGCAAACTATACTAAGGGAACCGTCCATGTTGAATATGATGCTGAGAAAGTATCCTATTCTACCATAGTTGCTACTATTGAAAAATCCGGCTACAAAGTTACTAGTGATAAAAAAAAGAGTCACTCAGAACTTTTACCCATTATGGGAATAGTCCTTATAGCCTTACTTATGATACGCCTTGGCAAAGGTACTGGCGTATTTGATATGTCTTCTGCTTTAAGTAGTAAAGTTAGTTACATTGCTCTATTTACTATTGGTGTTTTCACATCTCTACACTGCGTGGGTATGTGTGGTGGAATAATGATGTCCCAAAGTATTACATCTTCTATTGTACCTGAAAAAAACAAATTTAAACCTGGACTTATTTATAATTTAGGCCGTTTAATTTCTTATACGGTTTTAGGTGGTATCGTAGGTGGTATTGGTAAAGCTTTTTCTCTTTCCTTTGGAGTTCAAGGCTTCATAGCAATAGTCGCAGGTGTATTTATGGTAATTATGGGTTTAAACTTATATGGTTTTAAAGCCCTTAGAAAATTTTCTATAAAGCTTCCTTGGAGTAACTGTAACTCCCAGAAAAAATTTAGAAACCCTCTTATAGTAGGATTTTTAAATGGGTTTATGCCTTGTGGTCCCCTGCAAACAATGCAGCTTTATGCTCTAGCTTCTGGAAGTGTCATAGCTGGTGCAACTTCAATGTTTTTCTTTGCCCTAGGTACAATTCCTTTAATGCTAGGCTTTGGAGCTATTGCTAATGTACTTAGTCAAAAAAATTCCAAAAGATTAATTAAATACAGTGGTGGTATTATCATAATTTTAGGTATTATTATGGCTAATCGTGGCTTGTCTTTAATAGGAGTTAATTTAATGCCTAATTCCTTATCTTTAGGTGGAAATAATAATACAACTATATCCGATAAATCTTCAGCTAGTAAAGCAACAATTTCTAACGGAAAGCAAGTTATAAGGATTGAAGCTAATAATCAAGGATATACTCCAAATGTAGTTTATATTCAAAAGGGAATTCCTACAGAGTTTATAATTGATGGTGAAAGTATTAACTTCTGTAATAATAAAATTGTTATTCCATCTATGAATATTGAAAAGACTCTATCCTCAGGAGAAAATGTAATAGAATTTACTCCAGACGCTGGAGACATAAACTACAGCTGTTGGATGGGCATGCTTAAGGGAACAATAAAGGTAGTAGATGATTTAAATTCTATAAATGATTCTACTATACAAAATGATATAGATAGTGAATTTTATTATCCTTCTAATGATTCTAATAACCAATTTTTTAATGGTGGTTTTTCTTGCCATTAATAAAAAAAGAAGTATTAAGGAAATTTCCCTTTAATACTTCTTTTTTATATGCATTTTATATAATGTCTACTTTTAAATAACTCTTTAAAACTAATTTAATGCAGCTAATAATTTCTCTATGTCTAATCCATGAACTATAGCAGCTTCTGCAAGAGTTTCTGCTTGAGCTGATGGGCAACCTACGCAACCCATACCAAAACTCATTAAAATTTCAGGAGCTCCTTCTTTCATTCTTATAACTTCACCTATTGTCATATCTTTATTTATCATATTCTTTTCCTCCTATAATTTAAATTTATATATATAACTAATAATTTAAAATTATTAGTATCTCTTACAAGTTAAAGTATACTAAAACACTCTGCTATATTCAGTAACATAGGTTACAGAATAGAAAATTTTTATAAAAAAAGTATTCAAAGGTAAACTCCATTTACCTTTGAATACTTCATTACTTGTAATTCTAGCTTTCCATGAACATTTTCATATCATCTTCTACATTAGTTATTCCACCAATACCAAAGTTATCTACAAGAACTTTAGCAACATTTGGTGATAAGAATGCTGGTAATGTTGGTCCTAGATGAATATTTTTAACCCCTAAGTATAATAGTGATAATAATACTATTACTGCTTTTTGCTCATACCATGCAATATTATATGATATTGGTAGGGCGTTTACATCATCAAGCCCAAAGACTTCTTTAAGTTTTAGAGCTATAACAACTAATGAATAAGAATCATTACATTGTCCTGCATCTAGAACTCTTGGGATTCCTCCAATATCTCCTAGGTTTAATTTATTATACTTATACTTTGCACAACCTGCTGTTAAGATAACTGTATCCTTTGGTAGTTTTTCAGCAAATTCAGTATAGTAGTTTCTTGATTTGGCTCTTCCATCACAACCAGCCATAACAAAGAATCTTTTTATAGCTCCAGTTTTAACAGCCTCCACAACCTTATCAGCCAAAGCTAATACTTGATTATGAGCAAATCCTCCAACTATTTGTCCTTTTTCTATCTCTGTAGGTGCTTTACACTTTTTAGCCATTTCTATAATCTTAGAAAAATCTTTTATGCCATCTCTATTAGCTTCTATATGTGCACATCCTGGCATTCCAGTTGCACCAGTTGTAAATAATCTATTCTTATAAGACTTATCTGGAATTACTATACAGTTTGTAGTCATAAGAATTGGACCATTGAACTTTTCAAACTCTTCCTTTTGCTTCCACCATGCATTTCCATAGTTTCCTGCAAAATGTTTATATTTTTTAAACTTAGGATAGTATTGTCCAGCAAGCATTTCACCATGAGTATAAACATCTACTCCTATTCCTTCTGTTTGCTCTAACAACATCTCTAGATCCTTTAAGTCGTGTCCTGAAATTAATATTCCTGGATTTTTTCTAACTCCAATATCTACAGTTGTTATTTCTGGATGTCCATAGGTTTCAGTATTGGCTTTATCTAATAATGCCATACCATCTACTCCATATTTTCCTGCTTCTAATGCAAGTGCTACTAAATCATCAACACTTAAACTATCATCTAAAGTTGCAGCTAATGCCTTAGCCATAAATCCATGAATTTCTTTCTCATTATATTTTAGGTTCATAGCATGCTTCATATATGCTGATAATCCTTTTAATCCATAAGTTATAAGTTCTCTTAGACTTCTAATATCTTCATTTTCTGTAGCAAGCACTCCAACTTTTTCAGCTTTAGCGTCAAATTCTATAGTATTATCTGCTGTCCAAGCTACTGCATCTGCCATTACTATTTCTTTCTTTTGTAGACCAAATATCTTTTTAAATAAGCCTCCAGTTATTTTTACTTCTCCAACTTGTCCACCAGCACTAACGACTTTTCTTTTTAAAGTTTCTCTTAATTTTAAAGTTTCTTTTACTCTATTTAAAATAGCATCTCTATGGAAGTTAGCATTAGTTATAGTAATAAATAAATTTTCTGTAATATATTTATCTACTACACTATCAATAACATTTACTTTTCTTCCTTCATTACTTACCATAGCTAATCCTTTAGTTACATATACTAATAAATCTTGAGCATTTGCAACTTGCTCATCTTTACCACAAACACCTTTTATAGTACAGCCTTTACATCCTGCTGTCTCTTGACATTGATAACAAAACATTGACATAAATTTCTCATCTCCTATTAAATTGTTATTATTGCTTTTCACAAGTTAAAGTATACTAAAGTACAAAACAATATTCGGTAACATTCGTTACCAAAATTCAAAAGAATATGTATTTTAATATGTAAATAAAATTTAGATGTCAATAAAAATAAATAAAATGAACTTTAAGCACAAACTCTCATGTACTTAAAGTTCATTATTCCGATTATTAAAGATATTTTTTCTCTAACTCCTCTAATATTGAAGTATATTTTTTCATAACTTCAGTATTTGCATCTTCGAATTCAACACACTCTGCATTTACCTTATCAATGATTTCTTGCTTTAATTCTCTAGTAGCAAATTTATATATTACATTATCTTCTTTGTCTATATGCCTTTCTAAAAGATGAGTATAAGAAATGGCATTAGCAATAACATCTAATATAGCTTCTTTATTACCTGATTTTAAATTTTCAAGTGCTTCACTTAGTCCTGTAATATAAAGTCTTCCCAAATCATGTTCTACAAGCATACCATATTTCACAGTCTTCTCTGCAATAAGTCCAAGCTCCTCCACCATCTTATTAAAGAGAATTACTTCTTCTTTTTTATGGTGATGTGCATCTGCATAATTTCTAATGAAATCTATCATTTTATAGAAATCTTCATAGTTTACATTCTTTTCTTCTAGAGATTTGTAAGTAGCTTTTATAACTACAGTAAGCATACGTTTAATATACTTATGCTCTTCCATCATTAAATCTATAGCATTCATCTTTTCTCCTCCTACTTTCTTTTAATGATTTGAGTTCCATCTCCTAATTCCTCGTATTCATAGTTACCATTAACTTTATTAACAAAGGCCTTAATCCATAGTCCTCTTAAGCTATAGAAATAAGAAACATCTCCAGATTCTCTATTCCATATGTCCTTATGAACACAAATTCTTCTACTCCACTGTACCATATCTTCCGTAGATACTAGAACCTCATTCACTCTATCACATGGCATTCCATCTAATATATAGTCATTTATTCTATCATATATATCCATAGCATTACTTGCTGGATCTAATTTTTCTTTAACTTCCTTAGCTGCTTTCATTCCTTGATGAATATAAATATTTTCTAATTTAGCCTTAACTTTTTCATTACTATTTAGTAATTTAGTTGTCCAAGCTGCCATTCTTCCCTCTGCTGAATGTATTTTCCCTTGTAGCCACCCATGGATGTTACTTGTATCTATCATATCTTCTAAAGGAAGATTTGGCAGTTTTTCTCCATGATTTTCATTAATCTCCTTAGCTAATGAAGATACATCTAGTCCCTCTTCCTTAGCTAGATTAATTATTTCTTCCTCTAATCCTTCAAACCATAATATTTTGTTAAATAACCAATAATGTACTTTTCCAAGATATAAACTCATATTTTCTCCTCCTACATTTAAATAATTTTAAAACTCAAATCATGTTTATCTTCTATATTGAAATTACTTTATAGCCCTAGTTTCAATATAATTGCAAATCATAATCATTTAGTTAAATATATTTTAACCTGCTTAATTTATATTAACCTTTATAAGTAGATTATATTTTATTAATCTCTACATCTATGAGTTTATATTAATATCTTTATAAATTCGGTAACATTGGTTACCAAAATAAATTAAAAGCCAATATATCAAAACTTTTTATGATATATCAGCTTATAATTTATATATTCATCCTATATATAATTTGCATTTAATAGTTCTTCAAAATCTTCCCTAGGCATAGGTTTTGCAAATAAATATCCTTGGGCCATTTCACATCCTATCTCTTTTAAGAAATCTGCCTGCTCTCGCGTTTCTACCCCTTCACAAATTACTTCCATATTAATATTTTTCGCCATATCAACTATACTTTTAACAATATCTTTACTCCTCTGTGAATTAGTTGTTTCATCTAAAAATGCTTTATCTATCTTTAAGGTATTAGCTGGAAACTCTTTTAAAAGATTTAATGATGAGAATCCAGATCCAAAATCATCAACAGAGATTTTAAATCCTACCTTTTTTAACCCTATCATTTTTTCTATAAGCCTATCAGCATTTTTCATAAAAGCACTTTCCGTTAATTCAAACTCTACCAATTTAGGATCTATGTTATAGCTTTTAACTAACTCATTAATATCCTTGACTATATTGGGATTATTAACATGAAATCTAGAAACATTTAATGATATTGGAACTACTCTTTCTCCATTATCTAATCTTTCTCTTAAACACTGCAATACACTTTTATAAACATACATATCTAGGTTTACTATAAACCCATTTTTCTCAAACAAAGGTATAAATTTCACTGGAGGAATTAACCCTTTCTCAGGATCCTGCCACCTAACTAAGGCCTCAGCACCTACAATTTTCTCTGTATTTAAGTCATATTTAGGTTGATAATAAACCTTATATTCTCTATTTATAAGAGCCTTATACATTTTATTTTCTATTTCTAATTCCTCAATAATTTTATTTTCAAAACATTTATCATAAAAGGCAATTTTATTTGTATGAGAACCCTTAACTGATTTACGTGCTATATTAGCTTTATTGATAATATCTTCAACCTCTATACCATTAGAATTAAATATATAGATCCCACTTACAACTATTAACCTATAATTTTTTGCAAAAACCTTTTCTAATTGTCTAAAAATATTTTCAAATTTTGTTAACCTATCAATTAATTCTTTTTTATTTGTGTATTCTACAAGTATTAAAAAATTATCTGCAGATACCCTTGCAAAAATTTCATTTTCCCCCATTGAGTTGTATAATTTATTGGATATTGCACAAATAATTTTATCTCCTTCTTCATATCCTAAATTATCATTTATAAACTTAAATTTATCTATGTCACTGTATATAAGAGCATAGGATTTTCCTTTATTAGTCTCAAGTATCTTTTTAGCTCTAACTTTAAACTTATTAGCATTCCATAGACCTGTAAGTGGATCTGTAAATGCCATTTTTTCATAATACTTTGTTCTTCGTTGTTTTACATAAAAAAATATCAAAAGAGATATTATTATTAATAAAGATATAAAAATAATAATTTCTAATCTATATTTAACTAGTACTACCTTTAAATTTATTGGAATAGATTCTTGTACTACATTTTTCATAATAATATCTACTCTAGTTTTTTCATCTATAACATTAATAGCCTTATTAAGTATAGGTATTACTAATGAATCTATATTAGGATTCACTCCAATTGATATATTATAACTTAAATTCCCAATATTCATTGATTTTAAATTATTATCTTTTATACTGCTAATAGCAATATTGGCTGTGTAACTGTCTAATACTGTTATATCTACTTTTCCCCATTTAACTGCATTAATACAACTAATATAATCATTGTAATACTCAATGTTGTATTGTCCAAATTTATTTTCAAAAGCTTCTTTGTTTATTTTCATATCAGTAGGTATAGCTATATCCACATTCTCTGTTTTTATATATTCTTCTCCTTTTCCAACTATAACTAAAGGTAAGGATATATACGAGTTAGTTAATATAAAGTCTCTAGAATGTGTATTTTTTTCACTACTAGATTCACTAGCTATTAAATCTACTTTTCCATTTGCCATTAACTTTATAGCTTCTTCCGTATTTTTTACCTGTACATATTCAAATTCTATACCTATTTTTCTAGAGATTTCTTCTAACATATCTCTTACTATTCCAGAAAAGTCACCCTTACTACTCCTATATTCTATAGGACTTAAATAATCTTTATAAGCCACTTTTAACACCGGCTTTCTTTTTATAAAGTCCACCTCTCTTGGGGTAAGTAATGGTTGTTGATTTAAAATACTATTACCATAATATTTTTCTCGTAATTTCATATCAAAATTTAAATCATTTAATTTTATATTTCTTAATGCTTCATTAAGTTCATTGGTGATATCATTATTACCCTTTTGCGTTATATAATAAAAAGGGTGAATATCGCATTTGGCAACTAATCTACCACTATTCTGATTTGAAATGCTTCCTAAAACTATAGCATCCACATTACCTGATTCCATATCCGCTATCATTTCTTCTTCAAAATCATAATATACTTTTTCATAAGAGAAATTATTTTGTTTTGCATAACCTTCAAAGACTGTATTTTGAAAACTTTCCTTTAAAAACCCTATTTTCAAGCCATTGAATGCTTCAAAATCCTCATAAAATACACTGTTATTTTTACTTGAAACATACATAGTTGTAAGTTCTATTCCATTTGAATATTCTACATAGTCATATATCTTGCTTCTATCCTCGGTGTACTGAGCCCCACATAACAAATCTATCTCTCCTTTAGATAGCTTGTCTAATAGTTCTGGCCATGTATCATATACATATTCATAATTCCAATTAGTATATTTTGATATTTCCTCAAGATACTCTACTCCATACCCTGAAAAAAGTCCATCTTTATCTTTTTCAATGAAAGAAGGATAATCATAATAACCCACTTTAATTATCTTGCTCTCAGTATCTGAAAACGCTATCATCGTCATAGCTATATTTGTAATTATCAAAAATATTAGTGTTAAGCACAGTAATTTAAATTTTCTCATCATATCCTCTTTTCCTATTGCAAATAATAATATATTTGCATACCACTATAATTATCGTACTTTAAAATTATATCTTAAAGCAACATTTATTATAATGATGAAATAAAATTTTTATTTCACTTTCTCCTATAAAAAACAGGTTTTAGATTCATAAACTCAAATCTAAAACCTGTTTTAATTTATTGAAAAGTAAAGCTTACTTCACACATTTAAAATTATTAAGCTTAATATGATTATCTCCAATTTCCATGAGTTCTTCATCATGGGTAACTATTAAGATGGTTTTTCCTTCTTTATGCATCTTCTGTAATAGGCTAACTACCAGCATCTTGTTATCATGATCAAGACTTCCTGTAGGTTCATCTGCAAGAACCAGTTCACAAGGTTTGAGTAGAAGTCTTGCAATTGCTATCCTTTGCTGTTCTCCTCCTGAACACTTATAGACCATCTTTTTCTCATAACCTTTAAGACCAACCTGATTTAAAACATTTGATATGAGTTCTTCCTTATTCTTAGCCTTCACATTCTCCAGTGCAATCTTTAGATTATATTCCACTGTTTCATTATCAACCAAAGCAAAGTTTTGGAAAAGGTACCCTATCTTTTCCCTAAGAAGATGCTCTGCTCTCTTGGAAAATGGATGTACATTTTTTTCTTCAAATAGATAGATATTTCCCTTATCCTTGGTATCTAAAAGACCTATTATATTGAGAAGAGTAGACTTTCCAGATCCAGAAGTACCGCTGATGATAGTAAAACTATTTTTTTTAATTTCAAGGCTGAAATCCTTGAAAATCTCCACATCCTTGAAGAATTTGTTCATATTTTCTATACGTATTACATTTTCCATACTTTCTATTCCCCCTTAAGTACCATTGATACGGCATTTTTCTCAAACTTCTTAATTAGATAGACCATGAAGATTATTTCAATTGCCATGAACACTGCTACAAACAGTGCTGCTTCATTAAATGGAATCTTCAATATCCCCACAGCTGATAGAAGAAGTATAATATGGGGACTCAGGTTAAAAATAACAAGTCCACTGTATCTAGACCAGAACCTGTGTCCTAGAAGATACTTTACAGATATCTCCTTCTTAATTTCCTCAAGGTGAAGATAAACACTTTGATATAGGAATACTAGCATGATGAAGACGTACAAAAGAATAATCCCTATAGTCTTACTAAAGGTCTTAGCATACATTTTCATATAATAATCATATATTCCACTATTATCAGTAATTCTATATTTATTCTCGTATCCCATTTCCTTTAGGGTTGTCTCAAGAGATTCAACATCCCCATAATATGCATATCGATACATAGGTTGGACGTATTCTGGTGCAAAATCAGTAACAAGAAGTACTGAAGGGTCTTCACTAACAGCCATAGGTGCAATAATGTCTGGGTTATAGAAAGGCCTTTCAAAGGTAACGTAAATTTCCTCTATAGATTTATCTTGATTTATCATGCTAACATAGTCTTTACCTTTGTATTTTTCTGGTATGAAAATTGTATTAGTTGAAATAGAATCAACATCAATTATTTTTCCATTTTCATTTCTAATTTCATAATCTCGTAGATATTCTTTGTTTACAATAATATGGGGCATAATATTTTCATTACTTTGTTCTTTAGTAGAAAATATAAAATTTTCTTTATTGGAAAAATCAAAATAAGTATAAATACCCTTTTCCTTTTCTAAAGCCTTAAAATAATCTTCACTAATTTTTATACTCTCATCCATACCCATCTTGATAGATATCTTGCTGGTTCCTGATACGGAATATCTGTACTGTTCTTTATCATGATACTTTAAACGATTATATAAATTCTCCAAGGCATCACCCCCTTTACTTACCTGTGAAATCATAGGTGAAATAATTATTGCCATGAGTAATATTTTCACCACCAGATTAGAGAATACTAATTTCATATTTACACTGCTCTTTTTCAAACTTACTAAGGATGAAATATACCTTATATAGAAATAAAGGATTCCCATGAGCAATATTAGCCCTAGGATGAATATTACAGAGCTAATACATATTGATTTTATGATATTGTATGACATAGGAGATATTTCTCCCACTAGTATAGCAAAGGTTATAATAACTGTTAGAGAAAAGATAATGATTTCCCTTGAAATATACCCCCCTATAACTCTTTTCATAATCTGATGATTCTTATTACCATTCATCTTTCTAATGCTGATTTCCTTGAGTTTCCTGTTTATATAACTTGTCATAAGTATGATATTTACTACAACCAAAATAATAATTAGCTGAAGGTTTGTCCCTATAGCTCTTTGGGCTGGCTTGACTCTATCAACTTCCAAAAAGGATTCATTAGTAAGGGAATACTTATTCATTAAGGATTTTTTTAGAGTATTCATAGCATTTATATCTTCTTCATAAAATGAAGCCCATAATTCTATATCTCCATCATCAATGGCATTTTTCAATTGATGAAGTGGTCTATATGATTGAATCGCATATAGTACTCCTGTGCTATAATAATCATCCAATACTTTTATCTTTATTGCATTGCTATCATCACTATTTACGGCATAATAGTGGCTTTCTGTCTTATCAGAAAAAGAAATCTTGCTATCCTCATCAGTATAGATAAAATTATCAACATCAAAGGTACTAGAATAGATAAAATGTTCTGCTACTTGTCTGTTAAGGTCATCATTTTTTCCTCTTACAATATGAATTTCAGCATCATTTTCTTCTGCAAATTCTTGTAAACTGTCGATTAATTGGGGCATGGTCATATTATTATCTGCTGCGGAAAGAAACACATCTGTAACTTCCATATCCACATATTTTTCATTAGAAAAGTTATCTATTTTGAAATAGTATGTCTCATTGAATTCCGAATATATAGTTAGGGTAATTAATAGTCCTAAAATTGCAGTAAAAATATAGCTTAGCTTTTTCATGCTTTTTATACCTCTTTTCATTTTAAAGGAGCTTTCGCAAAATATATTACTAATCTTGTATAAAATATTGAAGATGTACTTTAATATTATTGTTAGCCAATGCCATTTGCATAAGTAAGAATCTAAATTTTTGATTTAGTTATTCAAAACGGCTGAACATTAATAATATAAGTGCTTGTTCAATATTTATTTAGATTAGCTTTTTTGCGAAAGCCCCCTTATTCTAATATACTACTGAACTAATGCTTCGGAGTAACTATGAGTATGAGTACCAGTCACTGAGAATCCAGCATAGGTATACGATGTTGAAACATATGTTCGTGTTCTACTTGCCACGAGGCTCTCATTACTTCCGTAGTTCGGCACAGTGATTCTAACACGACCATTAGCATTCATATTATTTAATGTGTAACTAGCATTTACTCTGTTCCCATTATCTCCAGTAAACACTGATCCGTAAGCTGTACCTCTTGTACCATCCCCAAAATTTGTCCAAGCAAAGACTGAGACTTGTGATACAACTAATACCCCCAATAACATTAAACCTATTTTCTTTTTCATAAAAATACCCCCTAGTAAATATTATACAAATAAACCATAATAAGATAACTTATATTGTAACCACTGTATCAAAATGGGAAGTTAATGTCAATACATTTATGTAAAATTATGTTTACAATAACTTTTTATAGATATTATAACTTTTATGGAATCTAATATATCTAGCAGTTGATTTTATTAAGGGATTAAACTGAACTAATTCATCTAAAGACTCTGTTGTGCGCTGATGAAAGATTAATCTCAAATCAGAGAAGTTCTACGCTTTGAGGTAAAAGCTATTAGTAGAGCATTAAATATTTCTATATAATATTTATTAGAAGAAAAAAATAAGCTTTGAATACCGATTTTAGTATTCAAAGCTTATTTTTATTAATTATAATATTTTTTGAACTCTACCAACTATTCCACCTTCAAGCATTACCTTAATACCTCTTGGATGTACTGAAGAATTAGTTAATAACCTTGTAACTGTTCCCTCTGTCAATTTTCCTGTGCGTTGATCTTCCTTCTTTACTACTAAGACCTTTGAGCCTATTTTTATATCTGCTCTTTTAGTTCCATCCATAGTTATTTCTCCTTATTTCTTGAATAGATCTCCAAGGGCTGCAAATGGATTATCATTAGCAGCTTCTTGTTCTGCTTCTTTTTTCATTTTCTTCATATAGTTATTAACATCCCTCTTATCAACTTTTCCACCTTTTTCAAATCTCTTATTAAATTGGGATGCCTTTTCTCTAAAGTTACAGTTTGCCCCTGGGCATACATAGATTTGACCTTCTCCGTGTCCTTTAAGGGTAAGTTTTTTCTTACATTCTGGACAACGAGCATTGGTAGTTCTACTAACACCTTCTCTGTGACCACATTCTCTATCTTGGCACACATTCATAACTCCAGTTTTAGTCTTAACCTCTAACATGTATTTTCCGCACTTAGGGCATTTTGCACCTGTGACATTTTCATGAACAAACTTATTACCATTGACTTTAACATCTTCAACTAGAGCTCTTGAATATCTTCTCATCTCTACAATGAAGTCCATGGAATCTTCCTTGCCTTTGCTAATATCTTCTAGCTGGCTTTCCCACTTAGCTGTTAAAAGTGGTGACTTAAGATCACTTGGAACTAATTCTATAAGTTGTTTTCCCTTAGAGGTTGGAACTATTTCCTTTCCTCTCTTTTCTATAGAAAATGAATTAAATAATTTTTCTATAATATCTGCTCTTGTAGCTACAGTACCTAATCCACCAGTTGCATTTAAGGTCTTTGCTGCATCCTTTGAAACATTAATATACTTATGTGGATTTTCCATAGCTGAAAGTAGTGTTCCCTCATTAAATCTTGCAGGTGGCTTAGTTTTACCTTTATTTATATCTACAGAGTTTATCTTTAATTTATCTCCAATATTAAGCTTTGGAAGTACTTGATCCTTTAATCCATCTTCTTCGTTAGAATCCTCCATATCTTCTCTATCATATAATGCTTTCCATCCCTTAGATTTTATGACTTTACCCTTAGCTATAAACTTTTCCCCGGCTATTTCTGTCACTATATTAGTTTGTAAATATTCAAAAGGTGGCATCATAACACTTAAAAATCTCTTAACTACTAAATCATAAATATTTCTTTCCTCTGAACTTAAGTTAGACATATTAGGACTTTGCTCTGTAGGAATTATGGCATGGTGATCCGATACTTTACTATTATCTACAAAACTCTTGCTTGGAGTAATCTTACCTTTTAGGATATTTGTAGCTGCTGCCCTATATGCTCCTATAGATATAGCTCTTAATCTCTCTGGAAGTGTAGCTACTATATCTGTAGTTATATATCTTGAATCCGTTCTTGGATAAGTTAATATCTTATGATTTTCATAAAGTCTTTGCATTATAGAAAGGGTCTGCTTTGCAGAATATCCCCAAATTTTGTTGGCATCTCTTTGAAGCTCTGTTAAATCATAAAGAGCAGGAGCTGGCTTTTTCTTTAAGCTTTCAGTTACATCTATAATACTTGCTTCTTGACCTCTAACCTTAACTAGGGTTTTATTAGCTACTTCCTCATTAAAAGTGCTTTGATAATTATTCTTATCAACCCACTGTAGTGAAAATTCTTTAGCCTTTGCAGTAATTGTATAGTAATCCTTAGGAATAAAGTTTTTAATATCTTCTTCCCTTTGAACTATCATGGCTAAGGTCGGAGATTGAACTCTTCCTGCTGAAAGTTGAGCATTGTATTTACAAGTAAGGGCACGAGTTACATTAAGTCCTACAAGCCAATCTGCCTCTGCTCTACACACCGCTGCCTTATATAAATTATTATAATCTTTACCTGGTTTTAAATTTTTAAATCCATCTAAAATTGCCTTATCAGTCTGAGAAGAAATCCATAATCTCTTTAGTGGTTTTTTTACTCCAGCCTTTTCTATTGTCCAACGTGCCACTAACTCTCCTTCTCTTCCCGCATCTGTTGCAATAACTATCTCATCTATATCATTTCTTAGCATTTGCTTTTTTACTTCATAAAACTGCTTTTGGGTCTTTTTTAAAACTGTAAGTTTCATATGCTTTGGAATCATTGGCAAAGTTTCCATGCTCCATTTTTTATATTTAGCATCATAGTCCTCAGGATCTTGTAGCCCCACTAAATGACCTAGTGCCCAAGTTACCACATACTTACTTCCCTCTATGTATGCACCCTTACTCTGATTGCATTTTAAAACCTTAGCCAAGTCTCTACCTACTGAAGGTTTCTCTGCTAGTACTAATATTTTTCCCATCTTTTACTTCCTCTCTTATCTACAGTATCTATATAAAGTATTATTAACTTATTAAGCTAAATCTTATCTTTATGTATTATATCATACTTTACCTTAGTATAAAGAGAGTTCTTTGCTTCAGGGGGGAGTTATTACTCCCACTGAAGCTTAGAAATCCTTATCCAGGGACGTAGCAGCTCTTTACTCCCATTTTTAAGAAGATAGGAGTATTAGAGCTGGTAGTCATCGGATAAAGAGATAAATGGTAAAAGAAGGCTATGAACCAAAGTCCATAACCTTCTTAATATATTTATTAAACCTATTTTACATACATTCCACTTGGTTTTTCAGATAAATTAACCATAATATTCTTCATTTGAGTATAAGCATCTAGGACAGATTTATGAGTTTCTCTACCTATTCCTGAGTTCTTATATCCTCCAAATGGTGCTCCAGCTGGGAAACTATTATAAGTATTTACCCATACACGTCCTGTTCTAATACCTCTAGCAACTTGTATAGCTTTATTAATGTCTCGAGTAAATACCCCTCCACCTAAACCGTATTCGCTATCATTTGCCATGGCAATTACTTCATCTATTGTCTTGAATTTAATAACAACTCCTACAGGTCCAAAGATTTCTTCTCTAGCAACTCTCATGTCATTAGTAACATCAACAAGTAGAGTTGGTTTCATGAAGTAACCTTTAGCAGCATCGCCTTCAGTGTATCTTTCTCCACCTGTAGCTACTTTAGCTCCTTCTTTCTTACCGATTTCTACATAGCTAAGAATTTTATTAAGTTGAGCCTCACTTACTTGTGCTCCCATTTGAGTATTATTATCTAATGGGTTACCCACCTTAACCTTTTCAAAAGCTTTAACTGCTTTTTCTATAAATTCATCATAAAAATCTTCTTGTACAAAAATTCTAGATCCCGCTGAGCAAACTTGTCCTTGATTAAACAGAATTCCTAGTTGAAGTCCTTCTAAAGCTATATCTAAATCTGCATCTTTAAAGAATATATTAGCAGATTTCCCTCCAAGTTCTAGAGTTGCAGGAATGATATTTTCAGCTGCTGAAAGTCCAATTTTCCTACCTACTTCTGTTGATCCAGTGAAGGCTAATTTATTAAGGCCTTTATGATGTTGTAGATATTCTCCACTTTTTGAGCCTCTGCCTGTAACTATATTAATTACACCCTTTGGAACTATATTCTCTATTAATCTCATAAGCTCAAGTACACTTAATGAAGTTGTGCTTGATGGTTTAAATACTGAAACATCCCCTGCTGCCAATACTGGAGCAAGCTTCCATGCAGCCATTAAGAATGGGAAGTTCCAAGGTACTATTTGTCCTACAATCCCAATTGGTTCTCTTAATATTATGTTTAAAGTATTTTCATCAAGCATTGTTGAGCTACCCTCATCTGAACGAATAACTCCAGCAAAATATCTAAAGTGATCTGCTGCAAGAGGTATATCAGCTCCTGTAGTTTCTCTAATTGGTTTTCCGTTATCCATAGTTTCAATAGTAGCTAAATACTCTGCATTGTCATCAATGACATCTGCAATTTTGTTTAACACATCTGCTCTTTCAGCAACTGTTGTTTTTCCCCAAGTTATGAAAGCTCTTTCAGCTGCTTTAACTGCATCATCTACATCTTTTTCTGTAGCATCTGCTATTTCAGCTAAGAATTCTCCAGTAGCAGGATTGTAAGTTTTCAATACGCCTCCATCAGAAGCCTCTCTCCATTGACCATCAATATATAGTTGATATTTTTCTTGTAATTTTATATTCATAGTAAATCCTCCTTGTACATTCTCATAATGTTTTATATTTTTTAATCTGTTTTTTCTATCTCTTAATTTAACTTTATTATAATCACAAAATATCTTTCTAGGAAGTAGGCACTTTATTCTCATTAACTATACTTTTTGTGACATAGTATCATAAAAGATACTAATATATTAATAAATAATATTAGAAAATCTTATAATAATGTTAATAGTGGATTTGAAATTTAACATATATAAAATTCATGGTATAATGCAGAGTATGTTATAGACTTTTTTATATGTAGTTACTTTTTTATACTATAATATTATAAATATACTATTAGGACGGTGAATATAATGGATAAGAATTTGCTATGCATATTTCCTAGACATGAAGAGTGTCATATGAGAAATCAATGCACTAAGTACTCTACGTGCCCCATGGTGGTGGTACAAAATCTTCTATCTGGTAAATGGAAATTATTAATTTTATGGTACTTAAGTTATGGTACCTTGAGATTTAGCGATATTAAAAAGAGGTTACCTAAGGTAACTCAAAAAATGCTAACTTCACAATTGAGAAGTTTAGAAGAAGATAAGCTTATATCTAGAAAAGTATATCCTGTAGTCCCACCTAAAGTTGAATATAGTTTAACTGAAGTTGGTAAAGAAATCATACCAATTCTAGAAATGATGCATTCCTTTGGAAGTGAATATTTAGATGCTGGTTTATTAAATACTGAAGAAAAGGATGAAGATAACACTGATTTAAATTAGTTAGATCTTTCTATATAAACCTTGTAATAATTGAAGAAATACATATAAACAGAGTTCTTAGTATCAGTATTTTTGATACTTTTAACTCGTTGTCCTTTAATGGAAATCGTTATACCGGGACGTAGCAGCTCTTTACTCCCACTTTAAAGAGATGGGAGTATTAGAGCTGGTAGTCATCAGATACAAAGTGCCCAATGCTAATTAGCATTGGGCACTTTGTATAACAGTTGTGTAATCTCAATATATTGGTAGCAGAGTGGTACAACATTTAATTATTTTCGTTTGTCCATTTAGATTTTAAAATTGACATTTCATATAGGCTCCAATAACCATCCTTAGCCTTTCTTACATCCTTTAATGATTTTTCTATTACAAAACCAACCTTTTCATAGCATCTAACTGCACCCTTATTAAAATCAAAAACTCCAAGAGTTATTTTCTCAAATCCCCTATCTTCAAATCCACTTCTTAAGATTTCCTTTAATGCCAAAGCACCTATGCCTCTACCTCTTTCCTTTTCTTCTCCAATTAAAAATCTACATACCCTAGCAATCTTATTTTCTCTATCTATTTCACGCAGCTCCACTGTTCCTATAATTTCTTCTGTACTAATGGAAATTATCTTATATATATAGGTATCCACCACTTCCTTATTTTTCTCATCTAAGAAATACTTTTCTACTTGAGAAAGGGTTAATGGATACTCATATAAAGGTCCAGCCCATTGCAATAGATCATTAGCAGATTTATTCCTATTCCATTCCACAATTTTATATAAATCTTCTTTTTTAATTAATTCTAATCTTATCATTTCATATCCTCTATTTCTTATAATTAGTAACTCTAAGACTTATTAGAGTATAGTGTCTTATTTAAGATTTTCTGAATAAATTTTGTCTTTCTCTCGCAGTAAGTATCAGCATCGTATCTATATTCTTTAGCTAGCTTTGTTTTCAATGCTGCATAATCCTCTAGTGCATCCCTATTTGTTCTAAGATGATTTCTTAATGCAATATGCTCTAAATATCCTTTACCATCTTTAGGACATACATATAAGTGATATGGCATAAATCTATTTTTCACATAACTAAAAGCCTCTCTATCCTCAATGCCTAAATTCCCTTCATGATGATATCCAGCTTCTTCTAACCTCTTCTTTATTTCTGGAAAATCATCATAACTATCCATAACCACATCTATATCGATGATAGGTTTTGCAGAGAGACCTTCCACTGAAGTACTTCCAACATGCTCAATTGATAAAACCAAATCTCCAATATAAGAATTTAGCATGTCCCTAATTCTTTCAAATTCTAACTTCCATTTTTCATTATAAGGCTCAATAACAATAACTTTTGTTCTAATTGACATAGATTTATACCTCCTTTACACATCTAATGTAGCACACCCTACCCCTACTTATTTTATATTTGCTTCATAATGCTCTTCATTAAGTCTCACTATTTCAAGTTCTTTTATATTCTCATTCAATTTCAATGCTAAACTTTGAATTCCAAAGAACTCGGTGAAAGTATGACTACCGATAATAAGATTTATCCCTTTAAACTGAGCATATTGAATGGTATACAAATTACATTCACCTGTAATGTATACATCACACTTATTTTCAACTGCTTCCTTAAGGCAATCTGTTGGCCCTCCATTACCACAGACTAAACCTACCCGCTTCACTTTTTCGTCATTAAACTTCCAAGACTTAACTGGTTCTTCAAGTAAATTTTCAATTTTTTTTACTAATTCATTAAACTCAATTTCTTCATCATATTCTGCCACTCTACCAAAATATAATCCTTCCCATTGGTGGGTTCTTTTAACATTTTCTAAATTCAATTTTTTTAACAGACTATCATTTGTTCCAAAGTTACAGTCATCAAGTGGCAAGTGATTATAGTAATGACTTATACCATACTCTTCCAATTTCTCTCTGCATGCCTCTTTTAATCCATATATTTCATCCCATGAATCGTGGTGTGTCACCATCATATCAACTCCATGAATTCTTGCTTCTTCTATAGTTTCAAGGGTTAGGTTAACACAGTATCCTAATTTTTTAACTTTTTTACCTGCATGATATGTGATCCCAGATTCATTAGAAAAGATTTCCTTATTTGTTACATTAAAAAGTTCATTAATTCTTTTAACAATATGTGAAACGTCCATATACTTCCCTCCATTTTCTTCCTTGCATTCAGGTATATTTTCAACTGTAGTACAGAAACTTGTACAAGTTAAACAATGACTAATAATTGCAAAAACAATTATCCTAGTCTTAAAAATTTCATTGCCTATAAAATTAAATGTTAAATCACCATCTATAAAAGACACTAAAAATGTCCATATTAAAAAGTCTTAACTTCTTTTCTATCTATATCAACAATTCGAGTTCTAGTATCAGCTTTAGATATAAATATTTCTTCTCCATTACTATCTATGCAATAGGAAATAGGAATAGATATACCACAATTTCTATATGAACCATCTGCATGACTTGTTCCAATTACAATGGTTTTATAGATTCTAGCAATATTTTTCGCCTCTGTTATCCACTGTTGAAATTGTTCATCACTAAACATTCCTACACCAATTGGATGAGCAATAAAGTTTATAGTTTCATTAACTCTTTGTAAATCTCTAACACCTTTCAAAATTTCCATACATAGTAAATAACCAATATTCATTTTATTATAATTAACCACTAAAGGATTATATAATTTCTCATTATCATCTGGTGGTGTTTTAGCTCTCTCTAATATTTTCTCTCCATGATTATTGATTATTACTGCTCTATCTTTGTTATTCATTCTATAAGACGTAATAATCATCACTCTATATTCTTTTGCAATGTTACAAACATCCTTTAATAATTCTTCATTAGCTAAATACCCTTCAGGATATAGTACAATATCAACTTCTCTATTATTTATTATTTCATTACTAATCTGCTTAAGCCCATTTTCATGTAGTGGTTGTCCTATTAATATCTTCATCTTCGTTCCCCATTCCATAGTTAAATATTACCTTGCCATTAGTTTAATCATAAAACCCTCTACTAATTTAAATCATTTAAAGATTTAATTATAGGGTACTTACTTTCAATATCATTCCTATCATATCTATCAATTAGAATTGGAATCATACCAAAATCTTCTGCCGCAATAAGATTTGATTCACTATCATCTATAAAAATTACTTCCTCTGGTTTTACTCCGATTTCTTCAATAGCTATTTTAAAAAGTACCTTTTCAGCTTTATAGGAGCCATAAATTGATGACATAACAAATGTAGAAAAATATTTTCTTAGACTCTTATTAATAAATACTCTTTCTAAGGATGGCCATGTATCTGAGACAACCCCTAAAATATATTTATCTTTTAATCTTTGTAGCCCAGGTTCCACATCATCAAAAAAATAAAATTTATCATCATTATATACATTATCACTTGCCAAAGAATTAATTATTTCCTCATTTATACTCGTATACTTTATTTCTTTTAGTACTATTTCATAAAACTCCTTGAACATCGCAAATTCATCTTCTTCTGTTTTTACTAATAATATTTTACTAATATGATCACAGGCTTTATTCATTGCTTCACTTAATTGATCTTCTGTATATTGAAAGCTTGTGTCATTAAAAATATTAAAGAAGTTAGGTGTAATAAACCAATGCCCTGTCCTAGGTACATTTAAGGTTCTTCCCGAATCAAATAAAATAGCTTTAATGTTGTTCATATTCATTATAAATTTCCTCCAAGCCCACAGTAAACATTTTCATTGTTTCTGTGTATAAATAATTACGATTCTAAATTAAATACTGTTGCTATCCTCATTGTTCAACTTTTTTAAAATAATATCTAGCTTTTCATCTACTTCTTTATTTCTATTAACAAAGTTTTTACACCATTTTATGCCTTTATATATAGCTATTAAAATTACAAATATCAAAATAACATTTATAATAGAAATTATTATTATTTTATTATTTACCTCCATCTATAGACTCCTTTCTTAATTTAAAATACTTATTTATTTTCCCTCATATTAAATTCTTCTACATTTAGCATAATTATGGAATTTTCTATTTTTCCATCAACTGTTGAATATTGAAGGTTGAAATAAAGATTATTCTTAATAAGACCCAACTGTTCTTCATTGAATAATTGTTGTGAACTGATTTCTCCTATACTTTTATTCAACAAAAGTTCATCAGATAAAGATGTTCCTTTATTATCCCATCCATTTGAAACTGCTTTTGATAAAACTAAATATTTATCTCCATCTTTATCTAAATAGATATTTTGAGAATATGATTCAATTTGTTCTTCTTTGCTTCCTATATACTGTATATTGCCGCCAATAACTATATGCCTGTTAGGAAATAGAATAATTAACCCTTCTGTTAATCTTATATCTGTGTTTTCTCCCTGAAATGAATACACTTTAAATTCTTGGTTATCCAGCTTAGTTTTGTACCACATAGTTGTACCAATGAATACTATATTAGTTATAACTAAAAAAAATACAATCCAAAGTATAAATGTTCTCTTCATACATTTCTCCTCCCTATTTTACTACAAAATCAGCATTTTCAATTGGTGAATAATCTAAGATATATCTTTCTTCCGCTGGGAAGTAACGCCTTTCATATTTGCATTTTATATCCTTTAATCCACCTATATACCCATCTCTTTTTATAACTCTACTTAATCTAACTTCTTGTGGTACATCAAGATAAATTATAAAATCTAAATACCTTCTTATCTCTTTTCTTTGTAGAAATATCCCTTCTAAAAGCAAAACAGTACCATGTTCTATTAAAACTTGTTGTTTAATATATCCATCATTTTCTTTATCATATAACTCTATTAATTTATATATTTCATCTCCTCTTTTTACAGGTGATAAAATTTCTTTCACTAAATAATCATATCTCCACTGTATATTGTAATAACAATCCCATTCTTCTTTAGACTCATCATATCTAATATGTTTTGGATGTATAAAGTCATCAATATGCAACACATAAGTATAATACTTTTCCTTTTGTAATTGCACTTTTAATGAATTAACTATTGTGCTTTTACCTGCTCCTCCTAATCCATCAATTCCAATAACATAAATCCTATTAGAAATATCCTGGTTTCTTAATTCCCTTAATAAGCACTCCATTTAAGACTCCTCACTAAATATTATTATTTTGCTTCTTTATCATTTCTTCAAGCTTATTCATCCGTAAATTAATCTCCTGAAAATGTTGTAACATTCTTTCTTCATGGTTTTTTATTTTTTCAGGAATATAAACTGTAATATTATAAATTACCCATAATATTAATATAATTAAAATGTATTCCAATGCTTTGCCTCCTACATAATATCTAATTTGTAAATAGCAATTCTTTTATTGCATCTATAATTGCATCTGGTTGAGTTTCATTTATACAGTGATTACTATTTTTAACTACTCTTACATCGCTCTTACTGGATAATTCTTTTAATCCGCTAGAGAGTTCTTGTGATAATCTTTCAATTCTTTCTGCTTCTATTTTAGGTATTCCTTCTTCAATCATTTCATTAATAGAATAAACTGGATCTTCAATTAGTACTATTAATGGACAATCTGGAAAATCGCCATATTTACTCATATACTTTACATTACTTCTCAAGTCTTTTATTTCAGAGAGTTGATTTATATATATTTCTGGTCTTACATAAAACTCCATAAGTTCCTTTTTCATATTTATTGGTAATTTAAAATCTACTTCTGATACTTTAGGTTTCACCTCTTCTATTAATTGTTCTTTACTATACTTAGAATATGTTGTCCATAACTTTATGTAAACTTCATCTGAGGTACTTTCATCCGATATTGGAGTTTCTAACTTATCATATCTATCATTTCTATGCATTGATGCAGATTCAACAAGTACTACACTATCTACTTTCTCAGGATACATTCTTGCAAAGTGTTGAACACACAGACCACCATAAGAGTGTCCTACCAATGTAACTTTTTCTTTAATATTTAAGTTATCTAATAATATATTTAAATCCTTTGCAGTCGTCATTGTATTACTACCTTCACTATTAAGCCCACTATTTCCAACACCAGCCCTGTGAATTGTAATGACTTTTGTATATAAGGATATATTATCTATAATATTTATCCATTCATAAAAACTTCCACCCATTCCTGGCATAATTACTACTGTTTTCTTACTATTTCCTTTAATTAAATATTCTAACTTTCTTCCCTCGATATCCATTAACTTAATCATAATCTAAACTCCTTAGACTAATTATTTTTGTATATTTTTACAATATATAATTATTATACCTTATTATTAACTATATCCCTATAACTTTTACACATTTTTACTATTTTAAATCTTAAAAAGACTAATTATAAAAAATCTGATTTACTTTTTATAAATCATACACTTTAAAATGAATAATGCTATAATTTATTTATTAACGATAATATTGTATTGGAGGGAATTTTAAAATGAAAGTCTTATTAATAAACGGTAGTCCTAATGAAAAAGGATGTACTTATACTGCTTTATGTGAAATAGCAATGGAACTAGAAAAAGAAAATATACAATCTGAAATATTCCATGTGGGCAAGGCTCCTATTAGAGGCTGTATGGGGTGTGGTCACTGCTATAAAAGTGGTAGTGATAGATGCGTTTTTAATGATGATACTGTTAATATTGCTTTAGAAAAAGCTAAGGATGTTGATGGATTTATCTTTGGTTCTCCAGTTCACTATGCTGGTGCTTCTGGTATGATTACATCATTTTTGGATAGGTTTTTCTATGCAGGTAGTGGCTTTGAATATAAACCTGGGGCTACTATTGTAAGTTGTCGTAGAGGTGGTTCCTCTGCTACCTTTGACCAATTAAATAAATACTTTACTATATCAAACATGCCAATAGTTTCTTCACAATATTGGAATATGGTTCATGGCAATACTCCAGAAGAGGTAAAACAAGACCTTGAAGGTATGCAAACAATGAGAACTCTTGGTAAAAATATGGCTTGGCTATTAAAATCTATAGAAGCTGGTAAAAAAGCCGGAATATCCTTACCTAAAAAGGAAGAAAAATTAAGAACCAACTTCATAAGATAAAATGAAAACAAAAGTGCTTTTCAAAATATCTTACTAATTTCATGTAAGATGTCTTGCCAAGCACTTTCAATTTATTTATATAAAGTTTACTTTACTCTTCATATCCTTTTGGATTTTTGCTTTGCCATCTCCAAGAGTCTTCACACATTTCTTTTATGCCCTTTTCAGCTGTCCAGCCTAATTCTTCATTAGCCTTTCTTGGTTCTGAATAGCAAGTTGCAATATCACCAGGTCTTCTTGCAGTAATTTTATAAGGAATTTCTCTTCCACTAGCCTCTGAAAATGCCTTAACTATATCAAGAACACTATATCCATTTCCTGTTCCTAAGTTATAAGTTACAAGACCTGAATTAGTTTTTAATTTTTCTAATGCTTTTAAGTGACCTTTAGCTAAATCTACTACGTGAATGTAATCTCTAACTCCTGTACCATCTGGTGTGTCATAATCATCCCCAAATACACTAAGCTCCTTAAGCTCACCTATAGCAACCTTTGTAATAAAAGGCATTAAATTATTTGGAATACCACATGGATCTTCTCCAATAGTTCCACTTTCATGGGCCCCTACTGGATTAAAGTAACGAAGTAATGCTATATTCCATGAATTATCAGAGCTATATAAATCTCTTAAAATTTCTTCTAACATTAGCTTTGTTCTTCCATATGGATTTGTAGCAGATAGCGGTGCTTCCTCTGTAATTGGAATAATTTTTGCATCTCCATAAACAGTAGCTGATGAGCTAAATACAAAATTTTTAACTCCATATTTTCTCATTAATTCTAAAAGTACAAAAGTGCTAGTTAAGTTATTGTGGTAATACTCTAGGGGCTTAGCCACAGATTCTCCCACGGCCTTAAAGCCTGCAAAATGAATTACTGAATGTATAGTATTTTCACTAAAAACCTTGTCCATATCTTCCTTGTTTAAAACATCATATTTATAGAATTTAGGCTCTTTTCCTGTAATAGCCTTAATTCTATCCTTTACTAACTCTTTACTATTACTTAAGTTATCTACAATAACAACTTCATACCCCTCTTTTAATAGCTCAACAGTAGTATGACTACCGATATAGCCCATTCCTCCAGTTACTAAAACTGCCATGTAATACACTCCATTCTTAGTTTATTTATGTCGAATTTAAATTTATATCATAGCATTTAACCATATTGATAATGCTCAGATAAATAACTTCGTATACAATTATATCTCAAATTGTAAAATTATTAAAGTAAAAAAGAGCTATTAGTTTAGCTCTTTATTTAAAACCCTTAAGAATTCCTTCATAGTATCTTTATCTACACTATAAAAAATTTTATTATCTACCTTTTCCATATATACTAATTTAGCTACAATTAAAGCATTCATGTGATAAGAAACAGTAGCTGTAGTAAGAGAAAGAGCCGCTGCAATTTCTTGCCCAAACATAGACTTTTTCTTAAGCATCTTTATAATATTAAATTTACTTTTATCGCTTAGACACTTTAATCTATCAATTAGAACTTTTTCCTCATTATCATTTCCTATAGAATCACTCAAAAGTTCATAAAACTTCCATCCAAAGTACATATATTCTCTTCTTTTATTATTAAAAACAGGGCTTATGGTTGATAAAAATGATACTGAATTAAATCTAATTATACTTGGAAAGATATAAATATCATCTTCCCACTGATCAAAGATTTTAATACCTGTGGAATCAGAGATAAATTTAGGATTTTCTTTAATTAAATCTCTAAGATCATATATAAATTTTTCTACTTGTTTTTCCATAACCTTAAAAGCTTCCTTAAATACATCTATAGAATTTATAATCATATCAATAAGTTCGCTTAAATACTCCTTTGGATTTTGAGAAATAACCGTAAGCCACCACTTAGATTCACTGTCTAAAGTACATCTTTCTATAAGATAAGGCATAAATTCTTTTTCTGCATCTAAGCTAGATAAATCATCCTTATCAGGAAAATCATCTCTAAGATGATCATCTTGACATAGAATTTCCTTCATAGCAAGTTCCTTTAGTTCCATGGAATCTAAATTGTGAATTCTACTGCGTCCCTCAATTAGTTCCTCCTCGGTTATATTGTTAATAAAAATACTAGCTATACAATGTGTTTTTTCATGAACTTCACTAATATCATTAAAGAATATCTTAAGTCTATCCATAGGTATCTTATTTCTAGTCTTAAATTTTTCGATAAATTTAAAGAAGTTTTTTAAATCCTTATTTATATATTTATCTATATCTTCGCCATACTTTTTAAAACTATCCTTCAGCTTGTTAACTATTTTTTCTTCATTAACTATAAAATAAAGAGTATTTTTCACTTCCTCAATTAAATTAATGTTATTCTCTACTATATATTTCATATGAAACTCCTTCTCTCGTCCTTCAGATGAGTAAGTTCCAATAACTAAATCAAATATTTAGATTGTCACTTAAATTTCTTGCATGCTTTTATTATAACGTTGACATAGGAATAATACCACTGTACCTATTCCGAATATTAAGAATAGTTGAGCTGTGCTTAAGAATACACAAAGACTCCCTACTACTAACGATCCTACTGGTGTAGCTGCCATGCATAATGAATTAAGTATTCCTGCTGCCCTTCCCAAATATTGTTGTTCTGTTTTTTGCATAAAAGTTATATTTACTATCATCATAAATATACTAGCAGATGCGCCAAATAAAAAGGCTAATAAAATGATAGTTCCATAAAGGACTAAATCAACACCTATCATAGGTACAAATGCTAAAGATAAATATGCAATTCCTATGATTACCCCTGAAATTATAAATAAATTAATTCCTTTAAATTTTTCTGCTATTTTAGGATATATAGCACCACCAATAAGCATCCCTGTAGTTAAGCTAAAACTAATCATTGCAACTACCTCAGGACCCTTTAACAACTCCTCATTTACATATGCAACTCCTAAAGTGTTAAAAGGTATCATAAATAAATTAATTAATGCGGCAAATATGGTTATTGATATCAAAATTTTACTAGTCTTTAAATAGATAAATCCATCCTTTAAATCTCTGAAGTACCCCTTCATATTTAACTGTTGTTTCTTTAAAATCTCTTCTTTATATCTAACCATAGCCATAAATATTCCGCAGATGAAAAAACTAATTGCATTAACAATCATTCCGCCACCAATACCAATAACTGCAATGATTCCAGCCGCCACTGCAAGACCAACTAACTCCACAATTCTAGATAAAGTAGATTGTACTGCTCTTGCATATGCAAACTTTTCTTTTTCAATAATTAGTGGATAGGCTGCTATTGCTGCTGGTCCTTCAAAGGACTCAAAGGTAGAATTCATGAAGGTAAATATAAATAAATGATATGGCTTAAGTATGTCAAAGATAAACATCAATGCTGTGATAGTTACTACAGTGGCTCTTCCTAAATTACAAATGACAACTACATTTTTTTTCTTTTTATAGTCTACAAACACACCAGCAATAGGTTGAAGCAATATTGTTGGAATAGCATTAACTCCAAAAATTAAAGCCATTAATGCAGTGCTACCTGTAATTTCATATACCATCCACCCATAAGCAATGGTGTCAATAGAATCCCCAAATCTTGAAATCAGATTACCAATGATAAATAAGCAAAAATTTTTATCCATAAGTATGTCTTTATATCCTATTTTTTTCTTTTCTACAGCTAAATCCATAACTATACCACCCTTACATAATTTATATATTATTAAAATTTCTTCCTATTATTAGTTTATGATTATATTAGATAATTGTCAATACCAATTAGATATATATCTAATATAAATTAAAAATAAAAAGGGCAAGAAGTATTTATTCAACATCACCCTTTATTAAGGTGTTTTGCTACTTCTCAACCCTTTATTTCTTAATCATTTTTTTCTTCATTGTTATCTAAACATTTTAAAAATAGCTCTACTAGTTCTGGATCAAATTGGGTACCTGCACATCTCTTTAATTCTTTAATAGCCTCTTCTTTATTCATGGCCTTTCTATATACCCTATCATGAGTCATAACATCATAGGCATCAGCAATAGCAATAATTCTTGCCATAAGCGGTATTTCTTCTCCTGCAATGCCTAAAGGATATCCACTACCATCCCATTTTTCATGATGGGTTAAAACACATTTTGCCACATTCATTATTTCACTAGAAGCATTGATTATTCTAAATCCCTTTTCTGCATGAGTTTTCATCACTTCAAATTCATTTGTTGTAAGTGGCCCTGGTTTTAAAAGTATATCTTCCTCAATAGCAATTTTTCCAATGTCATGAAGTCTAGCTATTATCATTAATTCATCCATTTGTGAGCTCTTAAATCCATATCTCTTTCCTATTTCCAACGCATAGGATTCTACCCTTTCAGTATGCTCTTCTGTTTCCATATTCTTAGCTTCCAAACTCTTTTTTAATGAGTTCATCATGGAGCTTCTAACACTATTATGTTCTAAGAGTTTTTGCCTATATACCCTCTCTTCTACTTCTTTAATACACTTATCAATGTCTTCTTCTACAGAATGCTTAACCACTTCACCAAGGGCAATGCTAAGTTCAATGTAATTATGTTTATACTTCTTACATTCACTTCTTATTTTTTCAATACTTCTCTCACAACCGCTTTCATCACAGCTTGGCAGGAGTATCATAAATTCATCTCCACCCCATCTAAAAACAAAGCCTTTATCACTACAAGCTTTATTAAGAACACTAGATATACTTTTTAGTAGCCTATCTCCTTCTAGATGTCCTAAAGAATCATTAACTAGCTTTAGTCCATTTACATCTCCCATAATTATTCCTAAAGGAAGGTGCTGCTCATTATTTAATTCCCGTATCTTTTCTTCAAAATAAGTTCTGTTATATATTCCTGTTAGAGCATCATTATAACTCAAATATCTAAGCCTATCCTCTAATTTTTTTTGGCTAGTGATATTTCTAGCTAGCCCAACAATTCCCAAAACTTCACCTTTTTTATTTATTACAGGAGCCTTAAAACTTTCTTCTATAATTCTATTTCCATTTTCATCTAAGGTAACTCCTTGAATATATTTTGCTTCTTTACTCTCCATTATTTCTTTATCTACTTTAATAAAATTTTCTGCGATTTCCTTATCTGGATAAACTTCTAAGTCATTTTTCCCAATTACATTATCTACTCCAAATTTCTTATAATAGTCATTGAAATTTTTATTGCAACCAATATATCTTGAATCCTTATCTTTATAAAAAATAGCCTCTGGTAATGAGTCTATTATAGTTCGAAGAATACTTTTTTGATTTTGAAGCTCTATTTCTCTTCTTTTTTCTTCTTCAACATTTACAATAATCCCACCCATAGCATTAGTGTTACCGTCATCATCAGTGATTGGGAATACATAACACTCTTCTGCTATTTCTCCAGTAGTTTCATCATAGGAATACAATTGTAATTTATCTAAACCTTCCTTTACTCTTTTATTATATATACTTGCTACTTTCTTCGGAAAGATTTCTTCATATGTCTTACCTTTTACTTCTTCTAGCTTTAAATTATAACTCTTTTCACAGGCTTTATTAATAAAAATAATCTTTTTATCTATATCTGCAATCCATGCAGCCCATGGCATATTCTGTAAATACAATTCAGCTAACCCCATACTTATCCCCCATATTTATTCCCAATAATTCATCATCACCTTATTCTACCACTTTTCTTCCTATAATATCTACATTTTCTTGTCATACTATGTATTTTTATTCATCCCATATTTATCTAATCTCAGATCTATACACTATTTAATATAAATCTATATAAACTTATAATATATACTCATATTAAATTATCTTATATTATTTAATATGAGTATATCAGCCAAGAGGACAAAGGAAATTATCTCCAAGTTATTTGGTCCTATTAGAAGCTTATTAATTTCTATATAGCCCTCTAATTATCTTTTTCCTTTTCTTCGTAATTCCTTTTGTAATTTAATCTGAAATCTAGGATCATTAGCAATGTAGTAACTTAAAATATCACTTATAGTTTCTCCATCTAACCCTTCAATTCCACCTCTTTTATCTACTTCATCTTCTATAATATCTAAAATATATTCTTCTAGAATTTCTCTTGTTAACTCCTCTCTCTCTCTTATTTCTTCTTCCCTTTCCTCTCTTTTCTCTTTTTCTTCATCAGCTTTTAATCTTTCTTCTATTGATATATATTTATTATTTCTTTTCTTTTGTTTTTTCCTCTTTTTCTTAATTTTACACAAAAAACACCCCATATTAATCCTCTCTCTTTAAAATTCTTTCATTATAAACTTCACCTACTAATCCTTTCTAATTAATACCTTCCCTAAAAACTCTATTTATATAGTAAACTCCATATCTTTGTTATAATCTGTTCTAGCAATCAAATATCTTTTTAATATTTTAGAAGTGTATACTCTAAAATTTAAGGAGGGTTCTATTTTTATAGAATAACCTTCACTAGTTATAGCTAATCTAAGCTCTTCTATGGTATAACATGGATTATCTAGTTTAGTATATATCCCACCCAATTGTAATGGAGTGTGACTATCACTACCTGTAATTACATTAACTCCTATTTTACTAGATAATTCATATAACTCTCTTCTTACCTCTTCTTCACCTTTTTTGAATATATCTTTAGCATTTAAATCTATAGCATCTAATCTCTTTAGTAGTTCTTCAGGATGATTACATAACTTATGTCCTCTTCTAAAAGGATGTGCTCCTATTTTTAAACATCCATACTCATCAGCTAAATCTAATAACTCTTTAAATTCCACTAAGTTTTCTCTATTCATATAAGGTTCTAGCCTTTCATGAATCTCTAATATAGCCTCTCTCCTTCCTACTAAAACAACATGTCCCTTATCCTTTATGCTCACTTCCATAGCAGGAAAAACAGAAACTCCTTTAACTAAATACCTATGATCTTTGTATTCATAGTTTTCTTCAAGATATTTATATATTTCTTTAAAATTTATAGCATTAAAATGTTCACACATAATTATTCCATTTAATTTATTTTGCTTTGCATATTCAATTTCCTCATTAAAAAATCTCTCATTAAAATCTTTTCTTTTACTCAACAATCCATGGACATGAAAATCTATGTTCATATTAACTTCTCCTCCTAAAATTACTGATAAAATCTAGAATCTAAACTGTAAAATCTCTCTTCTTATCATTATAT
Source organism: Clostridium sp. UBA4395 (assembly GCF_002390995.1). Lineage (NCBI taxonomy): Bacteria > Bacillati > Bacillota > Clostridia > Eubacteriales > Clostridiaceae > Clostridium > Clostridium sp. UBA4395. Next base: position 1,756 of record NZ_DGRF01000051.1, on the reverse strand, counting down.
AGAAATAACACCAGTAAGTTCCCCATATCTGAGTTGCTTCTCATACATTGCACATAAATAAAAGACTGCCCCAAAATAATTTTGAGACAGTCTTTGTACAAAACTAAAATCTGATTTTTTCTTTTCTAAGTCTTTGTATTGCTCTTTTTTCTGTAATTACTGCTACAACTTGACTTTTTAAATTCTTATTTTCTGAGTATTTTCCATGGAAGGATAAGAAATTAAAATTTCCAATAAGAGCAAGATTTTCATCACAAATCAACACCCTTTCACAGGTATCACCCTTCTTTATTTCAAAAAGTTTACCATAGTTATTAAAATCATCTTTAATGATATCTGCTATTCTTTCTGATCCTCTTTCCATTTCTTCCATATTCAAATCCTTATTGGAACCTAAGCCATAAACTATTCTAACCTTAACTTCTCTGTTTAATGCCTCTTTCAAAAGACTATAAACTTTTTCCTTATACATTACATGATTATTTATCCAAGGAGTAACTATGTCTATTTCGCTTTTAGCTGCAATTAAAGCTTCTTTGAAAATATCAATAATTTCATCATCCTTTATAGTTTTATAATCAGCTACCCCTAGTCGAGATAAGCTATTCACTATTTCTATAGTACAATCTACATTTTTCTGAACTGAAGTCATATAACTCTCTTCTAATTCTTCTATATTCTTTTTAATATTTTCACTTATTTTTTCATAATTTCCTTTTTTCTTTAGTTCTTCAAATTCATCAGTAATATTATCCACCATTTGATTAATTTGTCTCTCACTTTGTCTTATACAAACATCCATAACATTATTAGTATGACTCTTTAAGCTTTTTTCAAAGCCATCTAAATTTATGTTACTACTATTTTTAATTTCTCCCTTCATAGACTTGAACTGCTTGTCTATATTCATTCCTATTTGCATCTTTAATGAAGTGCTCTGTCTAGTTAAAATTTGTTCTACTTCTTTAGTATAAATATTCATACTTTCATTTAAAAGCTCATTTATTTCTTTATTAATTCCCCTGTAATCTTTTTCACTATTATCACTAACATAATTTTTTATTTTAGTTTCTATAATTTCTATGAGCTCCTCATTATTCTGTGAAAATTTGTTTCTTGCCTCTTTTATTACATCTTCATAAGTATTATTAACAGTTTCTCCTATTTCATTGACTATCTGTTTCTCCACAAATCTTTTTTTCCCTTTCATAGTGGTTGCTAAAACATCAGACATACTATTATTAACTCTATCATTTGCATATTCTATAACATCTCTTTTTACTTTACTTATCTGATTATTAACTTTTTCCCTTATATCATCTTTAATGTCAAAAGTTTTTTCATCAACTGTAACCACTGCTTCTACTTGTTCTTCATGACTCTTCTTTTTTTTCTTTAAATTATACCCCTCAAGTAACTTTGAAAATAGAAATACACATAATGTAGCTAAAGCTATTACTAGTAAAATAGTAATTACTAAAGTTATTGTGCTTTCTCCTAAACTTTTAAACATCATTTTTCCCCCACAATCCTATTTGCATTTAAATTTACTGTAAACACCCCTAAAACAAATAATATATACTTTCATAATTAATATACTATATATTATAATATTCTACCAAAATATATAAATCTTTATAGTTAAAAGAAAATATGATGAAAACTTTCAAATTAGTATGTTATAATCTATGTTATCGGTAAATTGAAAAGGTAAATTCCGATTTTTAGCCGAAACAGAACTTACTTTTGCAAAGTG
>NZ_DGRF01000054.1:0-180932 GCF_002390995.1 Clostridium sp. UBA4395 | reverse complement strand
ATTATCAAAAATCGATCAGACAATTAGGTATTTATTGAATGGTATAGTTGAATTTGTAAATCCGCAATGTTATAATAAATATAATTTAATAGATAGCTAGGGGTGCCAATTTGGCTGAGAAGGAAAGTCCTAACTCTAAGAACCTGATATGGTTAGTACCATCGGAGGGAAGCAAATAATAAGTCTTATTTTTATATAAAATAAAAGTCTTGCTTATGCAAAATTAGTATTTTTATAAAAGCTTAAGTAAAGATATAATTTTAATTATTAATATCTAAACTTAAATAAGAAGATATTGTTATATGAGTTATTGAGATTCTCAACACCTAGCATTTGTTAGGTGTTTTTTATTTGTAAAAATAAGTTAGTTAATGTACATAGGTATTGAAAGAAGGTGAAAATATGAAGGTTAATGGAAAAAGCATAGATATGAATGGAATAACTACTATAAGCAGTTTGCTAAGTAAGTTAGATGTTAATGAAGAAAAGGTAGTAGTGGAATTAAATAAAGAAATAGTACCAAGAGAAAATTATTGGGAAATATATTTAAAAGAGGAGGATATTATAGAAGTTATATCTTTTGTAGGGGGAGGCTAAAGAGAAATTATAAATATATTTCAAAAGACTTTTACAGAAAGATGTAGAGTGGTGGATTTGTTTGAATGAGAAAATTAAAATTAAAGTTAATGAAAACATAGAAGAAGTTAATAAGGGTGAAACATGTCTTGGTTTAAAGGATAGGCTTAATCCTAGTTGTGATGTGGTGATACTAAATGGATTTCCTTTAGTTAAAGATAAGATATTAAAGGAAGGTGACAACATTGTTTTTATAAAGAGAGGACAAGTTCCAAGTAAAAGTGAACTTAGAGGTGTTATGATGGCAAGGCATACACCAGGGGTACATGAAAAAGTATCAAAGGCAAGAGTAGCCATTGCGGGTGTAGGGGGCCTTGGGTCCAATATTGCTATATCCTTAGCTCGGTTAGGAGTGGGATTTATAAGAATAATAGATTTTGATGTGGTAGAACCATCAAATTTAAATAGACAGCAATACTTAATAAGAGATATAGGAGAATATAAGGTTATTGCTTTAAAAAAACAACTCTTAGACATAAATCCATTTATAGAGGTAAATGAAAAAATTGAGAAAATAGAAAAGGAGAATATAAAAGAATTATTTGAAGATGTAGATATTGTGTTAGAAGCTTTTGATAGTGCAAATTATAAAGCAATGTTGTGTAATGAGATATTAACTAAAGTTAAGGAATCAGTCCTTATAGCATCATCAGGTATGGCAGGTTTTTATTCTTCTAATGATATACAAACTAAAAAGATAAACGATAGGTTTTATATTTGTGGAGATGGAGTAAATGAAGCTAAAGAAGGATCTGGACTCATGGCACCAAGGGTAGCAATATGTGCAAATCATATGGCAAATATGGCACTTAGAATTATGTTGAAAGAAGGGGAAAGTTAAAATGGAAGATATGTTAAAAATAGGTGGAGTAGAATTAAAAAATAGATTATTTGTAGGTACAGGTAAGTATCCGTCTAATAAACTTATAAAGGAAGTCTTGAGTGAAAGTAATTCACAGGTTATTACCTTGGCCTTAAGAAGGATAGATTTAGATAATAAGGAAGAAGATATTTTATCTAATATACCTAAGGATGTTATTTTATTGCCCAATACATCAGGGGCAACTAATGCAGAAGAGGCAGTTAGGATTGCAAGAATTGCCAAAGCTATGGGATGTGGTAACTGGATAAAAATTGAGGTTATATCGGATTCAAAGTATCTGCTTCCGGATAATGAAGAAACTATAAAAGCTACAGAAATATTAGCTAAAGAAGGATTTACAGTACTCCCATATATGTGTCCAGATTTATATGCAGGGAGAAGATTAATAGAAGCGGGAGCATCGGCGGTTATGCCTTTAGGAGCACCTATAGGAAGTAATAGAGGTATAAGAACTAAGGAACTTATTGAAATAATGATAGATGAACTAGATATTCCAATTATAGTTGATGCTGGAATAGGAAAGCCATCACAAGCAATGGAAGCTATGGAAATGGGAGCAGCGGCATGTCTTGTTAATACAGCTATAGCTTCTTCAAAAAATCCAGCTAATATGGCAAAAGCCTTTAGTATGGCGGTAGAAGGTGGACGACTTGCTTATTTATCAAAATTTGGGACTGTTTCTAAAAGTGGAAATGCATCCTCACCACTCACAGGATTTTTAGGAGAGTAAAAAACTTTACACTAACGGAAAATTTGAGGAGATGAAAAAATGAGTTTTTATAGTACCATAGAAAAATTTAAGGATTTTGACTTTGATAGATATTGGAGTAGGGTAAAAGTAGAAGATGTAGAGAGAAGTATTAATGAAAAAAATCCAAATTATGAGGACTTGCTTAATTTATTATCACCAGTAGCAGAAAAAGTATTAGAAGATATGGCAGTAAAGGCAAGGGAATTATCATTAAGACACTTTGGAAGAACTATTTTATTATATACTCCAATTTATATTTCAAATTATTGTGTTAATAAATGCTCTTATTGCGGATATAATCTTGAAAATTCTATAAATAGAAAAAAGCTAACTTTGGAGGAAATAAAATCAGAATCAGAAGAAGTTGCTAAACAAGGATTTAAGCACATTATTCTATTAACAGGAGAAAGTCAAATTCATTCCCCAACTAGGTATATAGTAGATGCTATAAAAGTAATGAAAGAATACTTTCCATCTATAACCTTAGAGGTACAGCCTTTAAGTGAAGAGGATTATAAAAAAACTGTAGAAGTGGGAGCAGAAGGTCTTACTGTATACCAAGAAACCTATGATGAAGAAATTTATGATAGAGTTCATTTATCAGGACCTAAAAAGAATTATAAATTTAGATTAGATACTCCAGAAAGAGGAGCAAGAGCTGGAATGAGAAGTATAAGTATAGGAGCTCTTCTTGGACTAGGTGATTTTAGAAGAGATGCCTTTTTCACAGCTCTTCATGGAGAGTATATTAGAAAGAAATATCCCCATGTAGAAGTGACTTATTCACCTCCAAGAATCAGACCTTGTGAGGGAGGATTAAAGGAGTTAAATCCAGTGGAAGATAAAAAAATGGTACAAGTTATGTTAGCTTATAAAATCTTTGCACAGCAAAGTGGAATAAATGTTTCTACACGAGAAGATCATGAAATGAGAAAAAACCTTATACCTTTAGGAATTACCAAGATGAGTGCAGGTGTGTCTACAGAGGTTGGAGGTCATGCATTAAAAACTAAAGGTACATCACAATTTTCCATAAATGATGAAGGTTCAGTAGAAGAAATAAAAGAAATGATAATAGAAGCAGGGTTTCAACCAATATTTAAGGATTGGGAAAGAATTTGATTTACCTAATAACAAATAGGCATTTAGTTAGTGAAGAAAAATATTTTAAAACCCTGCAAGAAGCTTCACTGGCTGGTGTGGATAGAATAATATTAAGAGAAAAAGATTTAGATGATGAAGAATTAGAAAGACTTTATTATAAAATAAAGGAGCTAGTAATTGGCAGTACTGAGATAATAATAAATTCTAATATGAAAGTTTTTGAAAGAGTAAAAGAAAGAACAGTTCATCTATCTTTTAAAGATTTTATGAATTTAGATAATAAAAAGAAATTTAATGTAGGAGTTTCTGTACATTCTTTAGAAGAAGGTATAAGGGCAGATAAAAAGGGGTGTAGCTATATACTAGCATCTCATATATTTTCTACCAAGTGTAAAGAAGGATTAAAACCTAAGGGTGTTGAATTTATTCAAGAATTAAAGAAAGTAGTTACTTGTCCTATCATAGCTTTAGGTGGAATTTCAACAGAAAATGCTTCCAAGGTTATAGAAGTAGGAGCTGATGGAGTAGCATTAATGTCTACATTTTTTTATTGTGAAGACGTATATGATCTAGTTAGAATCTTAAAATACTAATAACTATTTCTAAATAATAAAAATTATCCATTGCAAATATATCTTCTATTATAGTATCATTGTATTAAAGTTAGATTATTGAAATTTAAATTACAAGGGATATAGAAATAGAATACAAAATTAGAAGTTTTGTAATAATAGAAGATGGAGGTAATGAAAATGTTAAATATAGGATGTCACTTGTCTACAACCAAGGGTTTTGAAAATATGGGAAAGGAAGCACTTTCAATAGGAGCTAATACATTTCAATTTTTTACTAGAAATCCTAGGGGTGGAAAGGCAAAGGCCATAGATGAAAAAGATGTTGCTGCCCTTTTAAGAATAATGGAAGAAAATAAATTTAGTACTATATTGGCTCATGCACCTTACACATTGAATGCTTGTTCAGCAGATGAAAACACTAGAAAATTTGCATTAGAAATGATGACAGATGATTTATTAAGAATGGAGTACTTACCTAATAATTTATATAATTTTCACCCAGGTAGTCATGTTAAACAAGGCGTAGAAGTTGGAATTAATTATATTGTAGATATGCTTAATGCAGTTATTAAGCCGCAGCAGACTACTACTGTGTTATTAGAAACCATGGCAGGTAAGGGGACAGAAGTAGGAAGAAATTTTGAAGAAATAGCTGAAATTATTAATAGAGTAGAGCTAAAGGAGCATATGGGAGTGTGTCTTGATACCTGTCATGTATATGATGCAGGATATGATATAGTTAATAATTTAGATGGAGTTTTAGAAGAGTTTGATAGAATAATTGGATTAGAAAAATTAAAGGCAATTCATTTAAATGATAGCAAAAATCCTTTTGAAAGTCATAAGGACAGACATGAAAAAATTGGTGAAGGTTCTTTAGGAATTGAAGCCATTACTAATATTATTAATCATCCTAAATTATGCAACTTACCATTTTTCCTTGAAACCCCAAATGACCTTGAGGGGTATGGCAAGGAAATAGAAATATTAAGAAGAAAGGCTCTTAGCTAGCAGCTAAGAGTCTTCTTTTCTTATAATTACAAATTGTTTTGTTCTACCCATGTTATAAGCAAGGCTTATCATAGACTTTTCTTCTTTAGTTAGACTTCTCTTGTACATTTTTTTAAATTGATCAAATACTCCATTCATATCAACTTTTTCTTTAACAGAAGAGGTACTTCTAGAAGGGTTAGTATATAATAAAGGCTTTATATTTTTATTGAAAATCATCTTTAATACTTCTGCTGTATAATAAGCATCATTACTCGCGTCATGAAAATCACCATGAAGGGGTATATCCAAAAGCTCAATTGCATTTTTAAGCCCAATTTTTATACCTTTTTTACTATTAAAATATTTTGATGCATGGCTTTGCACGTCGATATATTTAAGTGGAAGAGAGGTAGTAGATATATTATGAAATTTTATATTTCGTAAAAGTTCTTTTATATCTACTATCCCCCATACACAGAGAACTGCTTCTTCTTCACCAATAAATTTAGTAAATTTATCGTAAATATTAGGAAAGGTTTCTGAAGAATTTATATCATTATTACTTATTTTAGTAAGGTTTTCCACATAAGGATGTAGAGTCGTGTGAATAGTTGGCTTAATTAAAAAATTAAATGTGGATATCTTTTCGAAATTTTCATTCAATTTTAAAGCTCCTATCTGAATAATTTCAAAGGGGAGACTTAAATTATTGCTCTTTTCTACACATTGATTTTTTTCTAAACAATGTTCTTTTTTATCTTCATATTTTTGATTAAATTCTAAGTCAAATATTATATAGTTCATTATATCACCACTTTTAACATATAAAATCAATTATCTTAGTATTGGTTATGTATTGATTAATTATTAAAAAACATAGAGTAACCAATACCGTACAACTATTTATAATAACAGAATTTGTAGCAATTATATAGCTTTTATTATCTAAAAAGAATAAAAATAGGCTACCTTAAGATTAAATAATTTAACCCTAAGATAACCCTTTAAATTCAAGTTATAGCTTTTGAACATTCACAGCCATGGGTCCCTTAGCTCCATCAGTAATATCAAAAGTTACACTTTCACCTTCATGTAAATCTTTATTAGTTCCTTTTTCTTTTATTTGAGAATGATGTACAAATACATCATTGCCCTCATTACAAGAAATAAATCCATAACCCTTTCCTTCATCATACCATTTAACAATACCAGTTATACTAGACAATAATTATTCCTCCTTAAACAGTAAATTAACTTATAGTGTAGTATTTGAAAAATTTATGATTTTTAAACATAATAATAATAAATCTTAATAAAAAGAGATGAATAAATTTATTGTTAATGATTGTAAGCTATTTAATAACAGTTAGATATTGATTTTTATCTACTACAACTTTCTTGTGAGCTCTAAAATAATCAATGATAATGTCGGGCATTTCATTTAAGACTTCACCTACTACTCTACAATTTCTATAGAAATCATAACCACCTGCACCTGTTGCTCTATAGTTGTTCATGGCAAGGGTAAGGGTATCATTATCAAAAATGTCTTTACCCTTAAATTTCATTGAAACAACACGATTTCCTACTTCTTTGTTTATATCAAAGATATAACTCAAATTTGAGAAATAGTCATAGTTATAATGTTCTACCTTAGGTTTTAAGAAGCGGGTAGATACTTGTAATTCACCATCAATATTATCAAAGTAACTAGCGCATTTTTCAAGGGCAAGCTTTAAAGTTTTCCCATCTATTTCAATGATAGTTAGGGTATTAGGAAACATATATGTAGAAGTTATATCTCTTACTGTTACATTTTTATTAAAACCTTTTATTGAATTAGCAAAGGATGTAACTGAAATATCAGCACCACTTGCATCCAACTGTACTTGATTTATGAAATTAGCTAAATAAGAGCCATTCGTAGCCATGTTTATGTGAGTACTAGGTTGAAGTTCTATATCTAAAAATCCTACAGGTGTATCCAACCACTTTTGAACTTGTTTTTCTAAATTTAAGAATTTATAATACATAGCATTATTAGGATTAAGCTCTACTTTTTTTAATGAAGAACTTATATTTTTACTTAAATCATCATGAAACTCTAAGTTTAGTTCTAAAAATTTTGTTCCGTTGGGAGGGGTTTGAGCTATGTAGGTATTATGTAGATATTGTCCTGGAATTTCCATGTGTTGATGTCCAGTTAAAAGAATATGAAAATCAAATTCTTGACACAATTTATATGCTATGTTTTCATTAGTGTTGCTTAGTTTTTCATGGGATTCTAAATCATTTTCAAATCCACCATGATAAACTCCTATTACTAAATCACATTGTTTTTTAAGTTCTACATAATATTTTTTTACTGACTTAAAGGTATCTGTAATAATGAAATTTTTTATATTTAAAGGCCTTTCCCATCTGTTTATAAAATCAGTGGTAAATCCCATTATGCCTACTTTTAACCCATTTTCCATAGTTTTAATATCATAAGGCAAAATACATATTTCCTTTGTTATATTATCTACATTAGTGCATAGGCATTTTCCATTTAAATTGCTAAGATATTTTTTCAAATAGTCATAGCATAATTGAAATCATGATTTCCAAGAGTTACATAATCGTATTGACCTTCATTCATTACAGTTGCAAGTGGATGTATATCAAATTCATTATTACTTAGATAATTAGTTAAAGGAGAACCTTGAATTGTATCTCCACCATCTATGATTAGGGTATTTCCATCTTTTTCAAACTGATTAATTATATTTAATATACCCATATTCTTTTCAGTATCATCTCTATAATTTGTAGGATATATGTATCCGTGAATATCAGATGTAAAGTATATTTTTAATTTTTTCATTTTGTCACCTCATTATATTAAAAAACTGTATTTTATAAATTTTCATCAATATTACTATAACATATATGGTATTTATATATAAAATCATTTTCGTAGATAAAATATCTAGTAAAAGTAAAATTTAAAGGTAATTTTATTAAGTTATATTATATAGAAATATTTACATTGAAAGAATAAGGTGCTAGAATAATGTTTAATATATATTAAATATCATATAGCAATGATGAAGCTACGACTATTTAAATATTTTAGAGAGCTGATGATAGGTGAAAATCAGTATATTATATAGTCTTTCCACTTCGGAGTTACTGATGAAGAATCAGAGGGGAGTGCTCCTTAAAGCACAGTAAAGAGGTCACTAATGTGACAACTGGAGTGGTACCACGGGATATAATAGCTCTCGTCTCTATATTTATAGAGGCGGGAGTTTTTAATTTACAGCAAAATAAAAAGATTTAATATTAAAGAATTCATTTAGAGGAGGAATAAAAATGATAGATATTTATTTAATTAGAAAAAATCCTGAGAAGGTTAAAGCTGCACTTTTAAAGAGAATGGATAGTGTAGATTTTTCAGAGCTTTTACAGTGGGATGAAGAAAGAAGAAAAATATTAATACAGGTAGAAGAGCTTAAAAGCAACAAAAATAAGGTTTCTAAAGAGATTCCTATTCTTAAGAAAAGGGGAGAAAATGTAGAAGATTTATATGAAGAAATGAAAGTAGTTAGCAAAGAGATAAAGGAATATGATGAGAAACTTCAAGAGATGGAAGAAAAGATAAATACATTTATGGAAAGCCTTCCGAATATACCCGATGAGGATGTAGTAGCAGGTGGAAAAGAAAATAACAAGGTAGTTAGAGAATTTGGAGAAAAGCCTAATTTCGATTTCCAAATTAAAGATCATGTAGAACTTGCTAAAGTTCATGAGCTTATTGATTATGAAAGAGGAGTTAAGCTTGGAGGTAATGGATTTTGGGTATATAAAGGTGTAGGAGCTATGTTAGAATGGGCTTTACTTAATTATTTTATAGAAGAGCATATAAAAGACGGATATGAATTTATCCTGCCTCCACATATATTAAACTATCAATGTGGTCTTTCAGCAGGTCAGTTTCCTAAATTTGTTGATGAAGTATTTACAGTAGGGGACAAAAAAGATAAAGAAAGTATGCAATTTATGCTTCCTACAGCAGAGACTGCCTTAATAAATCTTTATAGAGGAGAAATTTTAAAAGAAGAAGAATTACCGAAGAAATTGTTTGCTTATACTCCTTGTTATCGTGTTGAAGCTGGAAGTTATAGAAAATCTGAAAGAGGTATGATAAGAGGACATCAGTTTAATAAAATAGAAATGTTTCAATATACAAAACCTGAGGATTCAGATGAAGCTTTAGAAGAATTAATTAAAAAAGCTGAAGCTCTGGTAAAAGGCTTAGGACTACATTATAGATTAGTAAAGCTGGCAGCTAAAGATTGTAGTGCATCTATGGCGAAGACCTATGATATAGAAGTATGGATACCGAGTATGAATGAATATAAAGAGATAAGTTCAGCTTCTAATGCAAGAGATTATCAGGCAAGAAGGGGTATGATAAGATTTAGAAGAGAAGATGGTAATAAGGTAGAATATCTAAATACCTTAAATGCATCAGGGTTAGCTACAAGCAGATTATTACCTGCAATACTAGAACAATATCAACGGGAGGACGGAAGTGTTACAGTACCAGAAATATTGAGAAAGTGGATAGGTAAAGAAAAAATATAGAAAGATTTACAATATATATAATAAGTAAAATATAATTATCAAATTTTTAAGGATATAGAGCCTTATAAAGAAAAGGTTGTAATTATTAAAAGTGCTAAAACTATAATTAAAGAAATATAAGATAAGAACTTTTAAGCAACTATTGAATATTATGTAATTATAATGAATTATTTCGATGGTGGGAGGAAAGTTTAATGAATCCTTATGAGCTAATAACGAAGATTAAGGGAAAAATGAAGGACCCTAATTTTGCAGCTAGATTTAATAATGCAGCCAATGTAGTAAATAATATACCAGGACTACAACAAGAGATAATTAGGATAGCCCAGATTAATGATCCAAAGGCTCAAGATGCAGCAATAGAAAAATTACCTAGAGAAGCTAAGCAAGCTGTTCAAGAAATATTAAGTTTATTGAATATGTAATAGTTTAAATTAAATAAGAAAATATTTAATGAATTAAACCAGGGATATTACAATATCTCTGGTTTATTTTCCGAGAAATATTATTGGATAAATAACACTAAATATCGTTTATAAAATTTTAATTAAAAAGATTTGTAAGAATATATTGAAATTATTTATGTAAGATGATATTATGAGTTTGACAAGTTAATAACAATTTTCGGGGCAGGGTGAAATTCCCTACCGGCGGTATAGCCCGCGAGCCATTTTGGCATGACTTGGTGAGATTCCAAGGCCGACAGTAAAGTCTGGATGTGAGAAAATTATTTGTAAGTATAGTAATTACTATAGTTATTTTATCCGATGACTACCAGCTCTAATATTCCTATCTTCTCTAAAGTGGGAGTTAAGAGCTATTACGTCCCTGGATAACGGTTTCTAAAGCTTCAGAGAAGCTAAGAACTCTATTAATATAACTATAATTGTTAGTTTATGTGCTCTGAAATATATATATATTTCAGAGTTTTTTTATTTTATAATTAATATTAANNTTAATATTAATTATAAAATAAACTAAAATTTACTAGAAATATGAATAAAAATTTAGCCCCAGGGTATTATACTTGGGGCTTTTATTTTATTTAAATAAGGATGTGATTTTATGGATGAAAATTATATGAGATTGGCTTTGACATTAGCAGAGAAGGGACGGGGAAGGGTTAATCCTAATCCAATGGTAGGTACTGTAATTGTTAAAAATGGAACTATTATTGGTGAAGGATATCATCAGGTCTATGGACATAACCATGCGGAGGTTAATGCCTTTAAAGATGCTAAAGAAGATACTTTGGGAGCAACTCTTTATGTGACCTTAGAGCCCTGTTCTCATCATGGGAAAACACCACCTTGTGTAGATAAAATCATAGAGAAAAAAATAAAGAGAGTAGTAATTGGAGCTTTAGATCCAAACCCATTAGTGGCGGGTAGAGGAGTTGAAAAGCTTAGAGACTCTGGAATAATTGTAGATATAGGTGTTTTAGAAAAGGAATGTACGGCTTTAAATGAAATATTTATGAAGTACATTTCTACAAAGAAACCCTTTGTAATCATGAAAACTGCCATGTCACTAGATGGTAAGATAGCTACTCAATATGGGGAATCAAAGTGGATAACTGGAGAAGCTTCAAGAAAAAATGTGCATAATTTGAGAAATGACCTAATGGGAATAATGGTTGGAGCTAATACGGTTATTAAGGATAATCCAGAGTTGACTTGTAGGGTACTAGGAGGGAAAAACCCTATAAGAATAATTTTAGATAGCTCTCTTAGAATTCCTTTAAATTCTAAAGTTATAGAAGATAAAAAGGCAAGAACTATTATAGTAACTACGGAAAAAGCTTCAAAGGAAAAAATATCTATTTACACTGAGAGGGGTGTAGAGGTGGTGGTCATTCCTTCTAAAGAAGAAAAAGTCAATTTGGAGATATTAATGGAGACTTTAGGAGAAATGAACATTGATAGTATTCTTCTTGAAGGAGGGGGAACCTTAAACTTCGAAGCCCTAAAAGCTGGAATAGTAGATAAAATTCAAATTTACATTGCACCAAAATTTATTGGAGGAGAAAGGTCTAAAACTCCAGTAGAGGGAATGGGAATAAAAGTTCTAGAAGAAGCCTATGGAGTAGAGAGTATAAGGGTAGGTACTATAGGAGAAGATATTTTAATAGAAGGATACATGAAGGAGAGATGGAAGCCTTGTTTACAGGAATAGTTGAAGAGGTAGGAGAAATTAGAGGAATAAAAAAGGGAGAAAAATCTTCCATACTTTCAATTAAAGCTAATAATGTTATTGAAGATGTAAAGTTAGGACATAGTATTTGTACCAATGGAGTATGCTTAACAGTAACAAATATATATGGAAATATATTTGATGCTGATGTTATGGCTGAAACTTTAAGAAGAAGTAATTTAGGGGAATTAAAGGTTGGAAGCAAAGTAAATTTAGAAAGAGCCTTAAGTGCTAAAGGAAGATTTGGAGGACATATAGTAAGTGGACATATAGATGGCGTTGGGAAAATTGTTTCCCTGGAAAAGGAAGATAATGCAATATGGGTCACCATAGAGGCTAAGGAAAACATTTTACAGTATATAGTTGAAAAAGGTTCTATTGCCATTGATGGAATAAGTCTTACTGTGGCCTATGTAGATGATAAGGTATTTAAAGTATCTATAATTCCACATACTGGAAAAGAAACTATATTATTATCTAAAACCATTGAAGATACTGTAAATCTTGAATGTGATGTTATAGGTAAATATGTAGAAAAACTTTTAACATTTCAAAGTGATAAAAAAATAGAAAAAAAAGATTCCATTAATGAAGACTTTCTTAAAGAAAATGGATTCTTATAAGATTAAATAAAATAGGGAGGGTTAAACATGTCAGAATTTTACACGATTGAAGAAGCAATTAAGGATATTAAAGAAGGGAAGATGGTTATAGTTATTGATGATCCCGATAGAGAAAATGAGGGAGATTTATTAATGGCTGCTGAAAAGGTTACTCCAGAAGCTATAAATTTTATGGCTAAGTTTGGGAGAGGTCTTATATGTATGCCATTGGAGGGAGAAAGACTTAGAGATTTAAAAATTGAGCCCATGGTTGAAAAAAATACAGATAATCATGAAACTGCATTTACAGTATCCGTAGATCATATTAGTACAACTACAGGAATATCTGCCTACGAGAGAGCTTTAACTATTCAGAAGATTTTAGATGAAGATAGCATAGGAAAAGACTTTAGAAGACCAGGGCATATTTTTCCTCTACAAGCTAGAGATGGAGGTGTATTAAAAAGAGTAGGACATACTGAGGCAGCAGTGGATTTAGCCAAAATGGCAGGTTTAAAGCCAGCAGGAGTAATTTGTGAAATTATGAGTGAAGATGGAACTATGGCTAGAACTGAGGAACTTTTAGAATTCGGTAAACTACATAATATTAAAGTAATAACTATAGCAGATTTAGTAAGATATAGAAGAAAGACAGAAATACTAGTAGAAAGAGCAGTAGCAGTAGATATGCCTACAAAATACGGGAATTTTAAAATGTATGGTTTTATTAATAAATTGAATGGGGAACATCATGTGGCATTAGTTAAAGGAGATATTGATGAGAATAAACCAATTCTAACAAGACTTCATTCTGAATGCTTAACAGGAGATGTCCTTGGATCTAATAGATGTGATTGTGGAGAGCAATTGGCGGAAGCTTTAAGGAGAATTGAAGAAGAAGGTTGCGGGATACTTTTATATATGCGACAAGAGGGAAGAGGCATAGGACTTATAAATAAATTAAAGGCCTACGATTTACAAGACCATGGATATGATACAGTAGAGGCAAATATTAAGCTTGGATTTCCAGCAGACCTTAGAGATTATGGAATAGGAGCTCAAATTCTTAGAGAGTTAGGAGCTAAAAAACTTAGACTTATGACTAATAATCCCAAGAAAATTAAAGGGTTAGATGGATATGATATTGAGGTGGTAGAGAGAGTACCAATCCAAATCAATTACAATAAAGATAATGAATTTTATTTAAAAACTAAACAAAATAAAATGGACCACATACTTAATTATAAGTAAGACTCTAAATCTATGATTTAGTTAGTCGCACTTACTCATTTGAACGAAGTGAAAAGGAGCTTCATATTGAAAGCTACTCTAAATCTATGATTTAGTACAAATTATAATATAATCTAGGAGGAATAATGATGAAAATATTTGAAGGAAATTTAGTTGCGCAAGGATTAAGAGTTGGGATAGTAGTAGGAAGATTTAATGAGTTCATTGTATCTAAACTTTTAGGTGGAGCCATTGATGGACTTAAAAGACATGGAGTAGAAGAAGATAATATTGAAGTGGCATGGGTGCCAGGAGCTTTTGAATTACCACTTGTAGCAAAAAAAATGGCTCAAAATGAAAATTATGATGCAATTATATGCCTTGGAGCAGTTATTAAGGGCTCTACACCACATTTCGATTACGTTTGTGCTGAAGCTTCAAAAGGAATAGCATCAGTATCTCTTAGTACAGAGAAACCAGTTGTTTTTGGAGTTTTAACAACGGATACTATAGAGCAGGCTATAGAAAGAGCTGGAACTAAAGCAGGTAATAAGGGCTACGATGCAGCAGTAACAGCTATAGAAATGGCAAATTTATTAAAAAGTTTCTAATTAAAAGTTTGATTATGAAAATATAATAAAATTATTTAATTTAGTAATCAGTATATGATAAAATTCCCTATAAAAATATATAAATAGCTATATATTTTAATAGTTAAATAGTTATATATATAACTATTTAACTATTAAACTAGGAAGTTGTTTTATCCGTGCGGGGTTCAGATGATTTCTCATCTAAAGGGTGTAATTAAATTACACAGAAAGCAGAGAAAATTGACAAAAGATGTAATCAATGCTATGCTTTAAGAAATTAAATATTTAGGGAGCTTGTATAACAGGCTGAGAGGAAGCAAAAAGTAGCTTCGACCTATAACCTGATTTGGATAATGCCAACGTAGGGAATTACATTAAAAATATTAATGGGACATACTATTTGGTATGTCCCATATTTTTTTAGATTCTACAAAATTCTGTTAAGGAAGTGTATGAAATGAGTATAAGTAAAAGTCAAATGAAGTTATATGTAGTAACGGATAGAAGTTGGTTAGATGGAAAATTATTTACTGAAGAAATCGAAAAAACTTTACAAGGAGGAGCTACATTAATTCAGCTAAGAGAAAAAAATTTATCCTATGATGAATTTCTAAAGGAAGGAAAAGAGATAAAGAAGATTACAGATAAATATAATATTCCTTTAATTATTAATGATAATGTGGAAATGGCTATAAGTATTGATGCATCTGGGGTTCATATAGGTCAAAGTGATATGGATGCAGCAGAAGTGAAAAAGTGGATAGGTAAAGATAAAATTTTAGGAGTTACAGCAAAAACTGTGGAACAAGCTATTAAAGCAGAAAAAGATGGGGCAAGTTATATTGGAGTTGGAGCAGCTTTTTCAACTTCAACTAAATTAGATACTAGAGTAATAACCTTTGAAACCATTAAAAATATATGCAAATCTGTAGCTATACCAGTGGTGGCTATTGGAGGTATAGATGAGAATAATATTATGAACCTAAAAGGCTTAGGAATACATGGAGTTGCTTTAGTGTCTTCAATATTTTCTAAAGAAGATGTGCTATTAGCAACAAAACAAATGTTAGAGTTAACTGAATGTATGCTAACTCAATAGATTAGACATGGGAAATAGGTGTGCATTTTAGATGGAAAATATTTTATATAATATATACATTGATAGAGGGGATTGATTTATGATGAAAAAGATACTTACAATAGCAGGATCGGATTGCAGTGGAGGAGCTGGAATACAAGCAGATATAAAAACTATCGTAGCCCATAAAATGTATGCAATGAGTGCTATAACAGCTTTAACAGCACAAAATACTACTGGAGTTTATGATGTTTTAAATGTACCAAGAGAGTTCTTAAATAAAGAAATCCATTGCATTATGAAAGATATTTTCCCTGATGCCATTAAGATAGGAATGGTATCTTCTAAGGAGATTATTCAAGAGATTGTTGAAAGATTATTAGAATATAAGGCTAAAAATATTGTAGTTGATCCAGTTATGATATCTACCAGTGGAAGTAGGCTTCTTTCAGAGGATGCCATGGAAGCTTTGATTACAAAACTTTTACCTATAGCTGATGTGATTACTCCTAATATTCCTGAAGCAGAATGTATTTGTGGATTTAAAATTTTAAGTAAAGAAAATATGATAAAAGCAGCAGAAAAAATTTCAAAGGGGTATAAAGGAAAAGTTCTTATTAAAGGAGGTCACTTGGAAAATTGTGCTGACGATTTATTATATAAAAATGGGAAAATAACTTGGTATCATGAAGAAAAAATAGATAATTCAAATACCCATGGAACAGGTTGCACCTTATCATCTTCCATAGCTTGTAATTTAGCAGCAGGTTACGGCATAGATGAAAGCATTTTAAGGGCAAAAAAATATATAACCGGTGCTTTAAGGGATAATTTAAATCTTGGAAAAGGCAATGGACCTCTTAATCATTGTTGGAATTTGTAATAGTAGTAATTATATACTTATTAAGTTGTTTCAACTAATTTACAATAAATATAAAATTTTAATATATGAATAATATGTAAAGGTAGAGACTGTTTTAAAAAATAGTCTCTTATTTTTTTACGAAGATAAAATAATGTATTTAAATTCCATATATATAATATTATGAAAGTATTGTATTTAACGAAATATTAGAATACCGAATATTTTTAAATTCTAAACAATATAAAGAAAATTCTGAAAATTTCCAAAAAAGTATTTACAAAAGTAAAAAATATATGTATTATTAGGATAATGAATTTACAAAATTGTAATATATATATTTAATAGTAATAAATATACAATATATCAAATTAAATACATGGCATAAAAATGGAATAATCAGCTTAATTAAAAGCTAAATTTAAAGTTGTATTATCTATGGGGATAGGAATTTATACAAGTATATATTTTTAAAATATATCTTTGTATTTATTTATAACTTAATTATTTTAAGGGGGAATAGATTTTGAAGAAAAGAAAATTAATGGCCTTAATGTTGTCAAGTATTTTAGCTTTTTCATTAGTTGGATGTGGTGATAAAGATAAAAAAGAAGACACATCAAAGGATACACCAAAAACTGAAGAATCAGAGAAGAAAATTGGGGGTACTTTAGTTGCTGGAATAACAGAAATGTCTGGTAACTTTAATCCAGGTTATTATTCATCTGCATATGATGCTAATGTAGTTGAGATGGTATTTGACCAACTTATTGTAATGGATGTTAATGGAGAATATCAACCATCGGCAGCTGAAAGCTGGGAATTTTCAGATGATGCCAAGGAAATAACCTTCAAATTGAAGAAGGATATGACCTTCTCTGATGGTGAAAAGGTAACAGCAGATGACGTTGTTTTCAGTTATCGATTTTTAGCAGATAAATCTTATACTGGTAGATATGGATCTGTTGTTAAGGATTTAGTTGGGTATAAGGAGTATTCAAAGGGTGAGACTGAAGAGTTCAAAGGTGTAGTTGCTGTAGATGAGTATACAGTTAAATTTAGTTTTGCTGAGCCACTAAGAACAAATCTTGCCAATTGTACTATGTCAATCATGCCAGAACATTATTATGGTGCAAATTGGAAGGTTGGAGATACATCATCTATAGAAGCTATAACAACAAAACCAATTGGTTCAGGCCCATATACTTTAGAAAAATTCCAGGAAAAGGAATTTGCATCTCTAAAGAGAAATCCAAACTATTATGGCGAAGGATATTATATTGAAAATATAGTATGTAAATTTGTTGATCAAACTACTGATATAGTTGAATTGACATCTCAAGAGGTAGATTTACTTCCAGGAGTTATTGAGCCAGAGAAAATAAATGAAGCTAAGTCTAAGGATTTCATGACTTTCAATAGTTATGATAGAAGTGGATATGGTTACACTAAATTTAACTGTGAATCAGGTCCAACAGCAGATAAAAAAGTACGTCAAGCTTTATACTATGGTTTTAATATTAAAGAGTTTGTAGATAGCTACTATAAAGACGAAGCAACTGGAGATGTACTTGCATCAGTTCAATATCATCCATTCTCTCAAGTTTCTTGGGGTATAGATGATAAATTACTTAGTGAAATGACTGAGTATAATTTTGATTTAGATAAAGCTAAGTCTTTATTAGATGAAGCAGGCTGGAAGGTTGGTTCAAGTGGATATCGTGAAAAGGATGGAAAAGTTATGGAGCTTAATATAGCTGCTATGCCAGATCATGATATTTTAAATACTCTTATTCCAATGTGGCAAAGAGACTGGGGCGAAGGTTTAAAAATTAAACTTAATATAGCATATCTTGAGTTTAATACATTATTAGATTATGTTATCTATAACTCTGATGAAAACGTAGATAAATGGAGTATATACTTCATGGCAACATCTATAACTACACCAGACCCACATAGTTTATATTCTGAAATTCACTCAGATTATATTGGTACTGGTAAAGATAATACAGCTAGATATAGTAATCCAGAAGTTGATAAATTGTTAGATGAAGCTAAGAGTATTGTAGATAAGGAAGAAGCAAAACCATATTATAATAAAATAGCTAAAATCCTTAATGAGGATGCACCTATAGTTCCTGTATATGCAAATACTTATTTTGACATGTATAACAAGAAAATAAAAGGCCTAGAAACAAGCCCATTCTGTGATTGGGTAAAAGCATTAAAACATGCTTATATAGAAGAATAATTTTAAATTTCATATAGGCTATTGGCGCCCTGTATAAAATTGCAGGGCGTTATTAAAATAAGTTTAGGGGTGATGAAATGTTAAAGTTTTTAGGTAAAAGATTACTTAATTTAATCCCAGTTATGTTAATAATAACAATAATACTATTTATATTATTACGACTAATGCCTGGAGATCCAGTTAGTGCATATTTAGGACAAGGTTCTAAGACTACTCCAGAGCAGCAACAGATGATTAGAGAGCAATTAGGCTTAGATAAAGGACCTGTTACACAATATTTTAATTGGTTGGGAAGAACTTTAAAAGGAGATTTTGGTTCTTCATTAAAATTTAGAAAACCTGTAAGTGATGTTATAGGGGATTACATTTGGAATACATTTATATTAAATATAGTATCTATGGTATTGGCCTTTGCAATTGCAATTCCAGTAGGAATAAAATCTGCAGTAAAGAAATATGGAGCATTTGATAATTTTTGGACTGTGTTTTCTTTAATTGGAGTAGGAATGCCTTCATTTTTCTTTGCATTACTTATGATTTTCTTTATAGCAGTACCGAGTAATGGAGCAATACCACTTAATGGTATGAGAACTCCAGTAATGGCAGCTGTTGGTTATGATAGCTTCATGGCTGAAGTAATAGACGTAGCTAAACATATGATTTTACCAGTAATAATTTTAACTATTTTAAGTCTAGCTGGGCTTATAAGATATGTTAGAAATAGTGTTATTGAAGTAATTAATCAAGATTATATTAGAACAGCACGTTCTAAAGGATTAAAAGAGAAGGTAGTTATTTATCGTCATGCCTTTAGAAATGCATTAATACCAATAGTAACTCTTGTAGGAATGTATATTCCATCTCTCTTTGGAGGAGCAATATTATTAGAAACAGTACTTCTTTGGCCAGGAATTGGAAATATACTATATACATCAGTTATGGGTAGAGATATTTGGGTTGTAATGGCAGCTAATACATTCTATGCAGTCCTAATGGTTTTAGGGAATCTGGTATCAGATATGTCCTATGCATTGGTAGATCCTAGAGTAAAAGTAGAATAGGAGGTTAGTTTATTATGTTAGAAGTAAAAAAGGCTAAGGCTGAAAAAAAGAAACAAGACCTTCAAGCTATGGGACCATGGAGGGTTGCATGGGAGCGATTTAGAAAGAATAAAATAGCTCTTACGGGTGGTATAGTATTTGGGATTATAGTTTTGTTAGTAATATTAGTTCCTATAATATCACCTTATAATTTAAATGAGTTTGAACTTGTTAATAAAGTTAAACCACCATCAGCAAAGCATTGGCTTGGAACTGATGAACAAGGTAGAGATGTACTTATGAGAGTATTTTATGGTGGAAGAATATCTATGTTTATTGGAGTTGTCACAGCAGGTATAACCGTACTTATTGGTGCTACTATAGGTGGCATTGCAGGTTACTATGGTGGATGGGTGGATAACATTCTTATGCGTTTCACAGAAGTAGTTAGCTCTCTTCCATTTATGCCATTAATGATATCCTTGTCCTTTGCATTGATGTGGAGGGTAAGTAGTACCCAGAAGATGTATGTGGTTATGTTTATTCTTGCCATAATATCTTGGCCAGGTCTTGCTAGAATGGTTAGGGGACAAATTTTATCTCTTAGAGAACAAGATTTTATAGTAGCTACAAAGGCATTAGGTATATCTAATAGATCTAAGATAGTAAGACATCTTTTACCTAATACCCTTGCATATATCATAGTTAATGCTACTCTTGGAATGGCAGGTGCAATTTTAACAGAGGCAGGACTTTCTTTCCTAGGATTAGGAGTAATTCCACCAACACCAACTTGGGGAAATATGATTGAAAGAGCTAGAGACTCATTTATATTTACGAATAATCCATGGCTTTGGATACCGCCTGGAATTTTAATCATATTAACCGTTGTTAGTATAAATCTTCTTGGTGAGGGCTTAAGAGATGCCTTTGATCCAAAAGAGATAAGGTAGGTGTGATATATGGAGAATTTATTAGAAGTAAGAGATTTAAAAACATATTTTTATACAGATAATGGTATTGTAAAAGCTGTAGATGGAGTTTCCTTTGATGTAGAACCAGGAAAAACTCTTGGTATAGTTGGAGAATCTGGTTGTGGTAAAAGTATAACATCAATGTCGATTTTAAAGCTTATAGATAAACCAGGTAAGATTGTAGATGGTACTATTAAATTTGATAGTAAAGATATAGTACCTATGGATGATAAGGATATAAGAAAAGTTAGAGGAAATGATATATCTATGATCTTCCAAGAACCTATGACTTCTTTAAATCCTGTATTTAGAATTGAAGATCAGATAATGGAAGCAGTAATGCTTCACCAAGGGTTAGATAAAAAGGAAGCAAGGAAAATTGCTATTGATATGCTTGCCTTTGTTGGAATACCAAGGCCAGAGCAAGTGGCAAGAGATTACCCACATCAGTTAAGTGGTGGAATGCGTCAAAGAGTTATGATAGCTATGGCTCTTGCATGTAGGCCTAAATTACTTATTGCTGATGAGCCTACCACTGCTCTTGATGTAACTATACAAGCTCAGATATTAACATTAATGAATGATTTAAAGGAAAAAACAAATACAGCCATAATGCTAATTACCCATGATTTGGGAGTAATAGCTCAAATGGCAGATCATGTAATTGTTATGTATTCTGGAAAAGTGGTTGAATCAGCTCCAATTAAAGAACTTTTTGATAATCCAAAGCATCCTTATACTAAGGGACTTTTAGCATCAATACCAAGTCTAGATCAAGATAAGGAAAGATTATACTCTATAGATGGAGTAGTACCAAATCCATTTCACCTTCCTGAGGGATGTTATTTTGAACCAAGATGTGAATTTGCAAAGGCTGAATGTAAATGCAAGATGCCTGCTATAACTAATATTTCAGATGAACATCAGGTAAGATGCTTCCTATATAATGAAGCAATAGATGAGAAACATCATAAAGAGGAGGGAATCCATGATGGAAAAGGAAAGAAATAAGATTATTGAAATAAGAAATCTTAAAAAATATTTCCCGGTTAAGGGTAAATCAGCCACTGGAGAGAAACTCTGTGTAAAAGCTGTGGACGATGTTTCCTTTGAAATATATGAAGGGGAGACTTTAGGGTTAGTTGGAGAATCAGGATGTGGAAAATCTACATTAGGTAGAACATTAATAAAGCTCTATGAACCAACTGGAGGAGAAATTCTATATAGAGATCAAAATATTGTAAAATATAATGAAAAAAAGATGAAACCTTTAAGGCAGGATATGCAAATTATATTTCAAGATCCATATAGTTCTTTAAATCCAAGACTGAATGTACATTCAATTGTTAGTGAAGCTTTAGTAGAGCATAAGCTATATAAGAAAGGTGAAGAGCTTAATAAAAGAGTATTAGAAATAGTTGAACAGTGTGGACTTTCTCCATACCATATATATAGATATCCTCATCAGTTTTCTGGTGGACAAAGACAACGTATAGGAATAGCAAGAGCCTTGGCACTTAAACCAAAGTTTGTAGTATGTGATGAACCAGTATCAGCTCTTGACGTTTCTATTCAATCACAAATACTTAATCTTATGATGGATTTACAAGAAAAAATGGGATTGGCATATTTATTTATATCCCATGACCTAAGTGTAGTAAAGCATATTAGCGATAGAGTTGGGGTAATGTATCTAGGTTCTATAGTAGAGTTAGCAGATAAGGAAGATTTATATAATAATCCAATACATCCATATACAAGGGCATTGCTAGCAGCTATACCTGTAGCAAATCCAGATTATAAAAGTGATATGAGTATAATAAAAGGTGAAATTCCAAGTAATGTTAACCTACCTAAGGGGTGTAAATTTAATACTAGATGCCCTTTTGCTAAGGAGATATGTAAGGAACAGGTACCAGAAACTAGAGAAATAGAAAAGGGACACTTCTGTGCTTGTCATTTTGCAGGAGAGATATAGTAAAGGACATAAAAGGAGATGATATGCTATGAAGATGAAAGAGGCATATAAAGTAGTATTTAAGAAAAGAGAAGTAAATCCCGAGATGATTGGTAAAGTAGAGCTAGAGAAAAATGATTTACTAGCCCTAGTTTTAGCAACAGCATCGGTGATTGTCCCAGTTTTATTGATTGTATTTGCAGTAATTGCACTTATAATATTTATCATGTTTTATAGGTAGTATGAATAATCCCCATCTACTCTATAATATAGTCAAGGCTTAGTATAGGCCTTGACTTTTTTGGTATTTATATAACAAAAAAAGAACCCTGATAATCAAATACCAGAGTTCATATGTGAAATTATTGGTTAGCAAATTACAAATTAAATTTTTTATTTGATAGTGATTTAGATAATGGAACATATAGGGTAACAGCTACAAAGATTGAGAAGGAGCCATTTATAAGTGTTGCAGGTAAACTCACAGCAGAACTTAATATTGCCGGTAGGAATCCACTTCCAACAAGAAGTAATTTAAATACTCCAAATAAAAACTCACCAACTAAATTAAAGGCTATACCAGCTACAGCACCTAATACTGCATATTGAATTTCAATAGATAATTTTTTTGCAAAAGTACATACCAAAGCTAAGCCTAACCCAAGAATAAGAGAAAAAATATATAATACTGGATTAATTACTAGTTTTTTCTCGATACCTGTTACTACAATTTCATTGCCTAAAGAAGTAGAAGTAAAGAATAGCACTATACCAATTAGGATTAAAATTCCAGAAGCAATGCTTATCCACTTTATAGGTGACTTTGCATTTTTATTTTTCCCTCTTGCAGCAACACATCCTACAATTGCTCCAATACCAAATTTCAAAATCACAGTTTTAGGAACACTTGATGCATAACCATTCATTAAGTCAAATAAGCCCATACCTATAGAGCCAGAAAGACCACCAATGGTACCAGTGAACAATAATGCTGCTAATATAACAAACATATTTCCCATATGCAAGAATGGATTTCCTACAGGAGAGGGAATAGGTATCTTGAAAAATAATGCCACGTAGCATAAAGCAGCAAAGAGTCCAATTAGAACCATGGTACGAGTAGAAATTTTAGAGTGTGTTTTAGTTTCCATTAATATACCTCCATACTATTGATTTAAATTATTATAAATAATTTGCATAATAACAAATTTAGAAAATAAGTAATGTGAAGTTATTATCTTCTTTTAGAATTAATTGAATATTTTGGTGTCTTTATATATAATATACATTGGGTTTGTCATTGTTGAAATACACAAAATACATAATTTTAATAGGGACAGTTGAAGGAGGATTTTATGAATGAAGTTAAAAGAAATATAATTAATCCAAAGGATTCGCCAAATACACCATTATATATTCAGCTATATAATCATTATAGAAACCTGATTTCCTCAGGAACTCTAAAGGCTGAAAGTAAGCTTCCGTCTATACGTAGATGTGCAAAAGAGCGAATGATAAGTCGGACAACGGTTGAAGCTGCTTATTTGCAGTTAGTAGCTGAAGGGTATGTTACATCTCGGCTTGGAAGTGGCTTTTTTGTAAGTGAATTAAATTATAAGGATATCCAAAGGGTAGAAAAATTACAACATAATAAATACATAATACAAAGCCAACCATTATATGACTTTGCTACCTATGCAGTAGATTATAAGAGTTTTGATTTCGATTTGTGGAGTAGATACATAAAGAGTGCACTTCGTAATGAAGAAAGGCTTTTATCATATGGGGATCCACAAGGAGAATATGATTTAAGAGTAGCGTTATCCAAGTACGTAGCTGATAGAAGGGGAGTGATTTGTACTCCAGAGCAGATAGTAGTTGGAGCAGGTGTGCAAAGTTTATTACAAATATTGTGTTCATTAACAGGAGTTAGATCGCCTATATCTTTTACAGGAGCTAGCTTTGAACAGGGACAGGCTGTATTTCAAGATAGAGGGTTTAAAACTTTAACCTATAAGAATATTAATAGAGATTTATCTAAATTTAAGGAGGATAAAATTAAAATGATTTATACGTCACCTTCTCATATAACGCCTTGGGGTGATGTAATGCCAATACAAATTAGATTAGCATTATTAGCCTTTGCACAAAGAGAAGATTGTTTAATAATTGAAGATGATTATGATAGTGAGTTCAGATATTATACTCGTCCAGTACCGTCTCTACAAGGGTTAGATGGAGGAGATAAGGTAGTATATATGGGAACATTTTCACGATTATTAATGCCGTCCTTAAGAATTAGTTTTATGGTACTATCTAAAGAATTAACAGAAATATATGAAAGAAGAGGGCGAGTATATAATCAAACAGCATCAAAAACTGAACAAATTGCTTTAGGTAAATTTATTAGTGATGGTCATCTTGGAAGACAAATTAGGAAAGCTAGAAAGCTGTATATGGCTAAAAGTCAACAACTCTGTATAGCAATAAATAATGTATTTGAAGAGAAAGCAACAGCTATACCAGGTTCAGGGGGATTTTTAGTACAACTAGAAGTAAAAAGTAGTTTATCTTCAGAAGAACTAGCAAAACGAGGTGCAGATGTAGGTGTTTTACTACGTACCTTTGAAGCAGAAGAAGAGAATGATTATCCTAGATTATTACTATCTTGCTCGGGAGTTGCTGAAGAAAATTTTCAAGACGCTTTAAGACTATTAAAAAAAGAATTCTTCAAGAAAAAATAGCCATAAATTACATGATAATTATGCTCATAATTTTTTTGAGTTTTTGTTGTATTGAGAAGTAATAGATGATATAATCCGAATACACTTTTATTATTAAAGTGTATTCAGGAGGGTATATCATGAAAAATAATATAACAATAGTATGTGATAGTTCTGTAGATTTAACTGCAGAATTTATGAGAGAGAGAAGTATAGAATTTCTATCACTGTTAGTTGATTTAAATGGACATGTATATAAGGATAAGGTAGATTTATCAAATAAGGAATTTTATGAAGCTATAAAGCATAAAGAAACTACAGTTAAAACTTCACAAGTTACTCCTTATGAGTTTCAAGAATTTTTTAAGAAAGAATTAGAATGTGGAAATAAGGTTATTTGTCTTACTTGTTCTGGTAAATTATCTGGTACAAATAGCTCAGCCAATATAGCAAAGATGCATTTAAAAGAGGGTAGTGAAAATATTTTTGTTGTAGATACACTTGTAGCATCTGGGGGCTTTGGATATTTAGTTACTGTAGCAGCAGACATGAGAGATAAAGGATATACAGTAGATAAAATATTAGATGAAATAAATGACTTAATAGGAAGATTAGAAACTTTAATTGTAATGGAAACTGTAGACATGTTAAAACGGGGAGGAAGAATATCTACAGGAAAAGCCATTGTAAGTCATGTTCTTGGAATTAAGCCAATTATAACAGTGAAAGATGGGGCTCTTGAACCTTGTGGAAAGGCAAGAGGTAGAAATAAGGCTTTAAAGCATGTAATAGATATAATGAATACTAGAGAGATAGATCCTCAATATGATATAGTTGTTTCTCATGCAAATGATTTAGAAGCTGCAAATCAAACAGTTAAGTTAATAGAAGCTGAACTAGGCATAAATAAAATACTTATCAATGAAATTGGTACAGCAGTTGGTACACATTCAGGGGCAAGTGCAATAGCTATATTTTATATAAAGAATAAGTAACAAAAAAATCTCATGGGTATAAACTCATGAGATTTTATTTTAGTAAAGTTTATACAATTAGTGCCTATAGCGTGAAATACTATTATATTTATCATAAGGAATGATAATTTGTAAGGACTAAAAATCTAAGAAATTTAATAATGCCATCAAAACATTAAGAACTCTACTTATAGTAATATGACGCTTTTACATGCAAATACTTAATGGAATGATTTCGAGAGCAGGCCCATTTATACTAGTTATAAATTCCCCGGGAATTAAAAACCCATTATTGTTTAAGAAATGAAAATATGGAATGAAAGAATTGAGAAGTTTTGTATAGTAGGAATCTAAGCCTGTTTTTCTAAGCATTCCAATGCTTTCAGAAGGAGTGTAAGCCACCTTAGATACTTTACCAAGTATACAACAATCACAAGAGGCATCATCATATATATAAGAATGTTTCGATGTATATGTGGAATTTATAGGTAAAACACAGTTAATTCCTAAGCAGTTAATTATTATATCAAAAGTAGCTCCTTTATTTAATTCTTTCTGTATGGTTTTTAGTAATTCACATATCATTGTATAGGTTAATGGGCCGATATGTTTAGTATCAAATAGATTATCCAAATGTGAAGTTCCATAATTGTTTAATATAAATATGCAGTTATCTATGCAGTTAGAAATAGTATTAACTTCTAAACATCCTGTTAAATCTACGTAATCTCCAGAATAAATATTATTAATTGAAGGGCTTGAATTATTAATATATTTTATAACCCCCAAGGTATTCATTTTATTTCTTAAATTATTGTAATAGCTAAAAGAAGCATATACTCTTTTTAGAGTTACATCATTTCTATCAAAATTTCTACCCTCTAAATATCTAAAAATATCACCATAATTGTAACAGCTATTGCCTATGACTGTATTATCATCCTTATCACCTTTGGTGTTTTTATAGTCATTGGAGCATTGGCTTTTATTATTATGTTGATATCTTCCTGTAACAGTGTTATCGCTAATTTGCTTGATGGTTATACTTTCAAAATATCCATCAATTAGGATTGAGGATAGATTTTGAATTTCATCTTGATTTAGATATACTGGTGTATATAATTCAGCTGGCATTTTATATCTATCCTATTATTGATATATAGTTAATATATTATGAATTCATATTAATGTGAATAATAGAGAGGAAAATGTATGCTAAATAAATTGCATTAGAATTATCGATGAAACTTAGTTTAATAATAAAGTTTATAAAAGTATAAGGAATTTTTTCATAAGCTTTTAATATATATTAAGTAAATAAATTTTATGTATTAATTAACTAATTAGTTAGTTAATATATTAGGGGGAATTATGAAAAAGGAAATTATTAAGAAAAAAGGTAGTGTTTATGAGTTAGACGGAAGACCACCATTGACAGAAGCAATTCCACTTGGGATTCAACATGTACTAGCTATGTTTGCGGGGAATATAACTCCAATTATTATAATAGCTGGAGTAGTAAATTTACCTATAGAAGATAAAACATTTCTAATTCAGTGTGCTATGTTTGTGGCAGGAGTGGTAACTTTAGTTCAGCTTTATCCAATATGGAGGGTTGGAGGTAAATTACCAATAGTAATGGGAACAAGCTCTGGATTTATAGCAACCTGTGTATCTATTGGAGGTAAATATGGATTAACTGGAATTTTAGGAGCATCTTTAATAGGTGGGTTATTTGAAGCCATACTTGGATTATTTATTAAACCTTTAAAAAAAATATTTACTCCAGTAGTTACAGGAACGGTGGTTTTAGCAATAGGACTTTCGTTGATACCTATAGGTGTTAAGTATTTTGCAGGTGGAGTTGGAGCAGAAGATTTTGGTTCACCATCTAACTTACTATTGGGAACGATAGTTTTAGTAGTAATAGTAATATTGAAAGAGTTTACTAAAGGAATGACTAGTGCATCTTCAATAATAATAGGAATTATAGTAGGTTATTTAGTGGCAATTCCTATGAAAAAAGTAAATTTTTTAGTAGTGGGAAATGCACCTTGGATTACTTTACCAATGCCATTTAAATATGGTCTCTCATTTCATTGGGATGCTATTGTAGCGATGTTAATAATGTATATTGTAACAGCTGTGGAAACAGTAGGAGATATTTCAGGAATCACTATGGGGGGATTGAATAGACCTGCTACAGATAATGAGTTATCAGGTGGAGTTATGGCTGATGGATTAGGAAGTGCATTTGCGGCATTATTTGGAGTTCTTCCAAATACCTCCTTTAGTCAGAATGTTGGGCTTGTCGGAATAACAAAGGTAGTTAACAGGTTTGCTATAGCCACTGGAGCTATATTCTTGATAATAGCAGGAATTTTTCCAAAGGTAGGAGCGGTAGTTGCTATAATGCCTCAGAGTGTCCTTGGAGGAGCCGCACTTATGATGTTTGCTATGATAGTTATTAGTGGTATAAAGCTTATAACTAGTGAATCTTTAGATGGAAGAAATGGGATGATAGTTGCAATTGCCTTAGGATTAGGTTTTGGGTTAGGATCAGTACCAGAAGCATTACAACATATGCCACAATGGGTTAGTCTTGTATTTGGAGGTTCTGGAATTGTCGTTTCAGGAATCATTGCTGTTATTTTAAATTTAGTTTTACCGAAGGATAAATCAGCTTAATATAGAATTAAAAGTGGGCTCTTAGCCCACTTTTAAAGAACAGTAAGTACTTCTTATACATATTTCTTATACAAATGCTAATACTATCTGCACAGGAGGTGATATTATGCAATCATTCAATGAATATAAATTTGCAAATGTAACAGATGAAGAAAGAAGAAGGTTAACTGATCTTGAACAAAGTATGTCAAAGGATGAAAATAGTAAAATAGTTTTAATAGCCTATGAGAACAAAAGTGCCGAGAGTTAATCTCGGCTTTATTTAGGTTCAGTAATTAAATCTATATTTATATATTTGTGTGGATAATATTTGTATATTTGTATATATAATTTAAAAAAATGTGTGAAATAAAATTTAAGTATGATATACTATGATTATGAGGCAGATTAGAAGTTCGTGCGTTAAGTGCTGGGTGAACAGGGAATTGTCACCAGACGAAAAGGAAACTTGCGGTACTTACTTCGATTCCCACTGCTACATATTAATAGGAATTCTCCTTTTTTATGTAGCTATTATAAAAAGGAGGTTTTTTTATGATTTTTTCAGAAAAAAAAGATGACATGCTGAGTTTATTAAAGGAGTCCTCAGCACATTTAAAAAAGACTTCATCATTAACTGGACTAGCATTAATTGCAGCCATTAACATTATTCTTGGATCATTATCTATTCAATTAAGCCCTATTCTTAAGATTGGATTTTCCTTTATTGCAGTAGGAATAAGTGCTTTGTTTTATGGACCTGTTGCCACTGGATTTGTAGGAGTAGTTACAGATGTAATTAAGTATATGATACGCCCTAATGGTCCGTTTTTCATTGGATTTACTTTCAATGAATTCCTAGGTGGTTTTATAACAGGTTTAATATTATATAAAAAGTCTGTAAGTA
This sequence comes from Clostridium sp. UBA4395, assembly GCF_002390995.1. NCBI lineage: Bacteria > Bacillati > Bacillota > Clostridia > Eubacteriales > Clostridiaceae > Clostridium > Clostridium sp. UBA4395. The sequence goes on along the minus strand of NZ_DGRF01000054.1, from coordinate 151,304 downwards.
TAAAGCGAATTTTTATTACTAGATTAGTAATAATGATTGTAATAAACCTAGTACTTACACCAATATGGTTATCCATTATGTATGGAAAAGGAATATTTGTAGCTTACTCAGTACGTATAGTTAAAAGTCTTATTCTGTTACCTATAGAAACTATAGTTTTATATAGTGTATTAAAAACAGCTGAAAAGACAAGAAGAGTTCCAAGTTTTAAATAACATATAAAAATGTACCTTGATATTCTTTTAAATTCCCTTAAAAGAATATCAAGGTTTTAATTTTTTATAATTAAAGTACATATTAATTGTTAGATTTAAACCAAAAGACCCAATTAACTATTAAACAGTTAATTGAGTCTTAAATTTATATTAATCTATTTCTTCGTCAGCTATATCATTGTTATCATTCCAAGCCTCAGTATTTTTAAGCCCTGGAATTGTTGATGACTTAAAAATAGGGTCTTTGCCAGCTTTTTTCTGACGAGAATAGTCATCAAGAGCAGCAAATGCATATTTTCCAAGGAATAATATAGCTATTAGATTTATAACTGCCATGAAAGCCATGAATAAATCTGCTAGATTCCATACCAAGTCTATAGAAGCTTGGGAACCGATAAATACAGTAAGAACGACAAAGGATCTAAATATATTAAGTATCCCTTTATTATTACTTATGAACTCAATGTTAGTTTGTCCGTAGTAATAGTTACCTACTATAGAGCTAAAAGCAAACAAGAAAGTACATATAGCCAAGAAATAAGTTCCAATAACGACTCCAATTTGTGAACTAAGTGCACTTTGAGTAAGTTCAATTCCCGTTAAAGTAGTCCCTGTATAATTACCAGAAATTAACACGATAAAGGCTGTACATGTACAGATTACTATTGTATCAGTAAAAACACCTAGAGTTTGAATAAGACCTTGCTTTACAGGGTGAGAAACTGTTGCTGTAGCTGCTGCATTAGGAGCACTACCCATACCGGCTTCATTAGAGAACAGTCCTCTTTTAATACCTTGCATTATTGTGAATCCAAGGCCACCAGCTGCAAATTGTTTTATACCAAAAGCGTTTTCAAATATTAATACAAATATACTAGGAATAGTTTTGAAGTTAAGGACTATAACTATAATTGCAACTAAAATATAAGCAGTTGCAAAGATTGGAACTATAACCTCTGAAACCTTTGCAATTCTCTTAACCCCACCAAAGATTACTAGGGCAGTTAAAACTGATAAAAGTATACCCAGTGTTATAGGGTTAATACCAAAGGCATTTGTAAATGCTAAAGTGGTTGTATTAGATTGAGCTGCATTAAATACTAGTCCAAAGCATAAAGTAGTTAAGATGGCAAAAATTACACCAAGCCAGCGCTTACCTAGCCCTCGTTCAATGTAGTAGGCAGGTCCCCCTAAAAAGTTTCCATCCTTGTCTTTTGTTTTATAAATTTGAGCAAGGGTGCTTTCTACAAAGCTTGAAGCTCCTCCAATTAAAGCAATAAGCCACATCCAAAATACTGCACCAGGCCCACCAGCTGCCACAGCCATGGCAACACCTGCAATATTACCAGTACCAACCCTAGAAGCTGTACTTATACAAAAGGCTTGGAAGGATGAAACTCCATCTTTATTATCTTGATCATTAGGCATTAAAAGTCTAAACATTTCTTTGAAAAATCTAAATTGAACAAACTTTGTTCTAAAAGAGAAGTAGATTCCTACTCCAATAAGTAAAACAATAAGTACGTAAGACCACATAAAGGTGTTAATAGTGTTAACTTTGTCAGTTAAAAAATTCATAAAATTAATTAATACATCTTTTGTAGAAATTAAAAAATCCATAACTCATCTCCTTATCTAATTTTTTATTTAATTATAAAAGTTTATGAAAAATTACAATAATTCTTAAAATACAAGAATCATAGGAAATAAAATTCCCGAATAATTTATCGTATTATTTATATATTATATGGAACTGCAAAGAAAATCAATAATATTTGTTGAAAATTAAATTTAATTAAAGATGAATGTAAAAAAGCTAAATATTAAGAAAAAACTACCAGTAAATAATTCATACTGATAGTCTGTGGAATTGTATTAGGTTTTAGCTTTTCATTTTAAACTCATAGAAACATCGCTTACAAGTAACAGTAATTTTCCCTTTACCTCTAGGTAATCTAAGCAGTTGTCCACACTTTGGACATTTAACTATTTTATAATTTTTCTTTTCATTAAACCATCTTTTGAAATTATTAAAAATAGGAGCGCAATCACCAAAGTGGAACACAGGTAGGTTGCTAGGAATTGCTTTATTAAATTTACTTAAAAATCTATTGGCATACATACAAAACTTTCTATGTTCTTGCTCACGTTTTTCAACATTTCTTGAGAAAACTCTGTATAATGCATAAAATAAAATAACTCCCGCTAAAAGACGAGTAATAGAAAATAAATTTAATATAGATGATACTAGAATAAGAAATAATGAAAATAAGTCAATTCCATAGGATTCGTTGAAAAAATTCATTTGATCACCTCTTAATATATTATAACTAATAGTTATTGAAACATTAAAATATCAAAATATGTTTTAAATATATAGTTTCTACATATCTCTTGTACTATATTATAGTACAAGAGGACAACTTATTTAAAGTGATTTATGAGGAAAGAATTTTAATATTTTATGAAATAGGATTTTTAAAAGGTTAAATATTTATTATATCTATGATATAGATTTAAAAATTAGTCAATTAAAGTATGAAACTCGGTTAAAATATCATGGCTAAAAGAGTAAAGCTTTTAAGATAATTATTTAGATGTTATTTATAAATGTTACTTATATCAGAATTTAATTCTTAAGAAATTATTACTTTTGATAGAAAAATTTAAGTGATTATTACATCTTTCTTACAATTAGAGGAAACTTATTTTCAAAGTATTAAAGGTATTGTATGCTAACATCATCAAAGATTATGAGGTGAGGAAATGTCTAAAGTTCTAGAATTAAAAAATGTTACTAAGATTATGGGTAATCGTAAAATAGTTGACAATGTCAGTTTTGAAATAAACTCAGGAGAAATATTTGGATTTTTAGGACCAAATGGTGCAGGTAAAACAACTACTATTAAGATGATTACAGGACTTTTAAAAATTGATGAAGGAGATATTTTAATTAGTAATAATGATGTAAAGAAAAATTTTGAAAAAGCTCTTTCTCAAGTAGGGGGGATTATTGAAAATCCAGAGATGTATGGATATCTTACAGGATGTACAAATTTAGAAATATATGGAAGAATGCATGGTAATATTTCTAAAGAACGTATTAATGAAGTTATAAAATTAGTGAAACTTGAAAATCGTATTAATGATAAAGTGAAAAAATATTCTCTTGGAATGCGTCAAAGACTTGGGGTTGCTCAAGCATTATTACACAATCCTAAGCTTTTAATTTTAGATGAACCTACTAATGGATTAGATCCAATGGGAATTAAAGAGTTACGTGATACACTAAGACATTTGGCAGAAAAAGAGGGACTAGCAGTTTTAGTGTCAAGTCACTTACTTAGTGAAATGGAGCTTATGTGTGATCGAGTTGGAATAATAGATAATGGAAAAATCATAGATATTAAAACATTAAAAGATATTAAAAAGCAAAATATCGAAAGCTTGATAACCTATGAATTAGAAGTAAGTAATTATAGTTTAGCGAGAAAAATTATAGAAAATGATTATAACAAAATATCTGAAGAAATTACTGTAGACTTCAAAGAAAATAAAATATTAATTTCTTGTTCTCGTGATGAAATTGCCAATGTTAATAAAGCTTTAATTATGGAGAATATATTAGTTTACACTATTAAGCCTATTAATAACACTCTTGAAGATGAATTTATGAAGGTAACAACAGGATCTAAAATGCAAATAGTGTAATATAGTAGAAAAGGAGCAGAGTTTAATGAGTAAAGTATGTGGACTAATAAAAAATGAATTGATAAAGCAATATAAAAAAACTAGTGTTAAAGTAATAGTGATTTTAATACTTTTAGCTAGCATAATGTTACCAGTAGCTTTAAAATTTTTACAGAATAGAGATGAGTCAAAGTGGTATATAAATAGCTATAATCAGGAAATTCAATGGCAACAAACAGAAATAACTAATATTGATTCAAGTAAGAAAAATAAAGACATTCAGAAGAAAGTTTTTGAAGAAAATATCAAAAAGTCACAAATTTTAATAGATAATAATGTTTCTTGGGATGATTGGAGAAATGAAGTAGCTGGAGAGGCTTCTAACAAATCAAAAGAGGCTATTATTCTATCAGGAATTTCAGATGGATTAGTAGGTGAAGAATTATTTTTTAATATACATGAATTTGATGTAAATATGTTTAATGAATATTTAGAAATGAGTAAAGATGAACTTCAAAAGATAATAGCTTCTAAAAATAAAGAAAGTAAGGAATTATATGATTCTGTTATAAAAAATGATTACTTAGTTTACTTGGAGAAGAATATTAAATCTTCTAAGGAGGAAATTAAAAATTTAAAGTCAACGATTAAAACATCAGAAGATGAAGTGAAGAAAAATCCTAATAATAAAAATTTTGTTACATCTCTAGAGAATTCTAAAATTCAGCTTGATGCTTTGGAGAAAAGACTTAAGGCAACTGAATATAGATATAATAATAAAATTCCTTATGACAATAAGAATTGGAAAAACAACACTATTAGGGATATTTCCTATAAGATTGATGAAAATGGTGAGAGACTGCTTAGTGAAACTGAATTTACACAATACAATAGCGAGAAGATAGTAAAAGGGTATACTTATGAGGAGTACAAAAAAGATTATGAGAAGAAAAGTAAATCTATAGAGCAGGATATAGCTCTTGATTGGTATAGTCTTGAAAATAATATACCACAAGTTAAATTTGATAATGATATTAGAAATTCTGTAGATAGAACTTATTTAATGTATGTTAGTGTTTCAATTATACTATGCATAATAATTGGAGGAGGTATAGTTTCTTCAGAGTATTCTACAGGTACAGTTAGATTACTTATGATTAGACCAGTATCTAGATGGAAAATTTTATTTTCTAAATTAGTATCAGTATTTATAATTGGGTATGGGGTACTGTTAACTACAGTTATATTAAATATTATATCAAGTGGAATTGTAAATGGTTTTGGAGGACTTGCTACAAAAGTAATTTCTTTCAGTGGAGAAAATATAGTTCAGCAAAGCTTTGTAATTTCAATTATACCTAAGCTTTTATTCTCAAGCATTAGCTTAATATTTATAATAGCTTTAGTATTTGCAATATCAACTATTATAAAAAATACAGCTTTAGCAGTTGGTCTTACTACTGTAGCATATTTAGGTAGCTCAGTTGCTACAATGATTATGGCAAGCTTAGGTATGAGATGGGTAGGTAAAACTATATTACCTTACATGAATTTATCAACTTTCATTACAAATTCTCAATATGCTGAAATGTTTAAAAGTGAATATAGTATAGTTTTAAGTTCAACTATGGGGGCAATTCAATTGATTGTGTTTGCTACAATATTAATTATAGCTTCATTCTTAGTGTTCCAAAAGAGAGATGTAATGAATTAATTTATATAATGAAATTCTAAGTGAAAATATTTCTATATTTATTTAAAAAAGTGGGGTTGACAATATTAATCTAGTTCAGTAGAATAATAATTGTAAGGGGAATGGAAAGTTAATTTTATAAAATAACTACAACTTACATTTTAAACTTATTAGATTAAAAATAAAATTTAATATATAGAGTCCGATAGGTGTACTAAGTACTTAATAGGGAATTTGGTGAAAATCCAAAGCTATCCCAGTAACTGTAAGTGAGGACGACTTAGCAAAAGCCACTAATTTATTTTGGGAAGGCGCTAAGAAGTATGATTCACAAGCCAGGAGACCTGCCATAGGATTATGAAATTTGATACTTTCTGAGGAAGAGTTAAAAGATTTATCCAGTGATGGTTTAGGTAAAATATAGTATTTATATTTATAGATTTAAACTATAAATTAAATTGCAAAAGCTTTCACTTATTTAAATTTAGTATATTCCAAGATAGGTATCAATGATATCTATCTTTTTTTATATTTCTAGGAGAATTTACAAGGATGTGGATTGTAGAATATATAAGCTATTTTACAGTTTAAATAAACTATGAAGCCACAAAGGCGTGGCTTTCTCCTATATAAAATATACAAGTAAAGTAACTATATTTTAATTGTTACTTTAGTTATTAACTTAAAGTTTTCAACCCAAAACTTTAGTCAATATAAATGTAAATTTTCTACTTATGTCCCTCTTAGTGGTTTTGATAAAACCAACTAATTTCACACAGGGATGTAACCACTATAATTTGTAGTGGTTACATCCTATAACCCTATAATTGGATAAATATATGATTAAATATAAAAGAAATTAAGACTATATCGAAAATTTATGATATAGTCTTAATTTTTTCTACCAACATTGGTTTATCAAGTTATTTTCATAATATACAGTATATGTATAAATAATAAAATTAAAGTATCATATAATTTATAGATATGATATGATAAAGTAATAAAATACAGATAATTATGTTTATGGAGAGGGATTATATGAAATTAACATTGCTTAAGGATTTGCAGGGAAATGAAATACTTGCTAAGGACATTATTACAGGCTCGGGTAAGACTTTGTTAAAAAAAGGTATTATAATTACTGATCAAGTAAAAAATAGTATTGAACAGCAAGGGATTTTTTTTCTGTATGTACAAGACGATGACTTAAAAGATATAAAAGATGATAGTAAACTTATAAATCTAAAAAAGAATATACTTCAAACCATACCTAATATGTTTAGTGACTTAATAAATTATGATAATAAATCTTTAAGTAAATCTCTAACTATGGTTGATGATTTAGTTGAATATATACAGAGTTAAAACTACATAAATCTAAATTTATATGAAGTAAAATTATATGATGATTATACATACATACACTCTGTGGATACTAGTATTATGGCAATTTTTCTAGGAGTAAATATGAATTTTTCGAAATCAAGATTACGTGATTTAGCCATATCATCTCTATTTCATGATATAGGAAAAACGAAAATATCTAGTAGAATCATAAATAAACCAGATAAATTAACTGAAGATGAGTTCAAGCAAATTAAGATGCACCCATTATACGGTAGAGATATACTACTTGGTAATCCTATAATAAATGAAGAGATAATAGGTGGAGTAATAGAACATCATGAAAAGTATAATGGTACAGGTTATCCTTATGGATTAAAAGATAATGAAATATCACAATTTGCAAAAATCATTTCTATATGTGATGTGTTTACGGCCATAACATCAGATAGATGCTATAGAAAAAAATTTGACCCTAGAGAAGCTTATGAATTAATTTTAGCAGAGACATATACAAGTTTTGATCCTGAAATAATTAAGTTGTTTAAAGATACATTTGCAGTTTATCCATTAGGATGTCCTGTATATCTATCAAATAATTTATTTGGGTATGTGGTAATTCAAAATAATGGGTTCCCAGATAGACCAGTAGTAAGAATTGTGAAAGATGAATACAATAATAAAATTAGTCCTTATGAGATTGATTTAAAGAATATTATAAATTTAACAATCATAAGCACTATAGTGTAGTATTTGTAAAGTAAATGGTATCTAAGGAGATGATTATCATAAATAGTAATGTAGGTGAAAGCTATATGGGAAATATTAAGGTTTTAAAAAATTTATATAAAGAAATATGGTGGAGTATGCCTACATGTGTAGATATTCCCTTAGAAGCTAATGGATATATTAAGAAGAAGAAAAATGAGAAAAAGTTTGAGAAATTTATTGATGAATTTATTAAAATTATTGAAAGGTTTCCTTTGGAAGAAGAGAATAGAGAATTATGGAAGAAAAATAGTAACTCTTATCTTGAAAATATGATATTGGGAGAAGAATTATTTAAGCTAGGAACCATAAATAAAAAAATGAAGGATCAGTTTTTTGCAACCACTAAAGTATTTATAAATCAATGTAAGATCTTTGATAAAGAAATGAATTATGAAGATATTGGTCAAGCTATGAGAAATGTGTGGATTGTTAGTCTTCTTCAAAAGATGAAGGATATGGATATATCATTTACCATGGCTATTTTTGGATATAGCATGCTATATCCATATACTGACAATTATTTAGATAATTTAGATATATCAATAGAAGAAAAGAAAGAATTTAATAACAGGTTTTATAAAAGACTATGTGGTGAAGAGATAGAGGGGAGAAATTCTCATGAAAAGCAAGTGTTTAAGTTAGTTGAATATATAGAATCTGTTTTTAATAGAAATGATTATCCAAAAGTTTTTCAAGGTCTATTATTAATTCATGAAGGACAAGTAAAAAGCCTAATTCAGCAAGAAGGTATAAGTAACCCCTATGAAAGAGATATGCTAGATATATCTATTGAAAAGGGGGGAGCATCTGTTATTGTGGATGGTTATCTTATAAATGGAAGCTTAAACAAAGAAGAGGAGATTTTTACCTATGGGTATGGATTTCTGCTTCAATTATGCGATGATTTGCAAGATGTAAGGATAGATTATGAGAATAAACATATGACTATAATGTCTCAACTAGCAGGAAAATATCATCTAGATAATATTGTTAATAAACTTATTAATCTAACTATCCATGTATTAGATGATGCAACGTGTTTTAAAGGGGAAAATATTGAAGATTTGAAAAAATTAATAAAAGATAATTGTATTTTAATGATAATCTTTGCTATTGTTATGAACAAAAATTATTTTTCAAAGGAGTATGTAAAAGAAATTTCTAAATACTTGCCTTTTACTATATCATATATTGAAAATATTAAGGGGAATTTACGAAGAAAGTTTGAAAATATTAAAAAATCTTATCATGGCATTTCATTAGAAGATATAATTTATTACTTAATTCAATAAAGGATTTATAAAAGGTTAAATTTAATTTAATTCACGAAATCTATAAAACTTTTTAGTTGATATAACTTTAAAAAAATGGTATGATTAAAACGTTATACAGGTTATAATATAATAATTTATATATTAAGGGAGTAGTTAGCAGGAAGTATTAAATGACTTCGTGGGATTAGGTCAACATCTTGGATATTTAATATTCTGGTTTAATCTTAAAATACGAGACTTATATTCTTATATCAGAATATGAGTCTCTTTTATTTTGTTAAAATACATAGGAGGAATGAAAATGATATATGCTTTATATGGAATTTTTGCTGCATTTGTAATTGGTTTTTCAATTAAATTGTCTTATTATGTAGATGAGCTTGATAAAAAAACAAATTTATCAGGAGCTTTTATTGGAGGTGTCATGTTAGCAGCAGTAACTTCACTTCCGGAGTTATTTACAAGTATTTCATCTACTATATTTTTGAATGAAGTACAATTAGTTTCAGGTAATATTCTTGGTAGTAATGTGTTTAACTTAACTATTTTAGCAGTATTAGTTTTAGTAGGAGTTAAGAGATTCAAAAGCTCTGTAGTAACATCAAGCCATAGGAATACACTGAAACTTTTAATGGTGATTTATGTAATAGTGTTTGTTGCTAATTATATTGGAAGAGAATTTTCATTTTTTAGTGTAAGCATATTCTCTATAGCAATTATGCTATTGTATATCTTTGGTGTTAAGGCTATGTCTGGGGATGAATCTGCAGAAGATAGTGGAGAAAGTAATTGCAATCTTACAGTAAAGCAAATATATGTGAGATTTACACTATTAAGTATAGGATTAATTGTGTTTAGTATAGGTATTACTATAGTAACAGATATGATTGCAAAGGAGTTAAACCTAGGGGTTACCTTGGCGGGGGCATTGTTCCTTGGAGTTGCAACTTCTCTTCCAGAATTAACATCTTCTATATCTTTAGCTAAAAAAGGTAATTTTAATGCTATGATTGGAAACATTGTAGGAAGTAATTTATTTAATTTTTGCATATTGTTTTTAGCTGATATACTATATATAAAAGGATCTATTTATCAAGCATCAAACCAAGGATACTTATTAATAATATTTGGATTTATATGTACTGTAGTTGCTTATGGTATGTTAAAGATAAAAAAAGAACAAGCAAAGGAGATACATAAGGTATCAAGTTCGTTACCTTATATATTAGCGAGTATGGCAATAGTGGCTAGTTATGTAACATATTTAACAATGTCAATATAAAATAATAGGTTTTAGAAGCTCTGCTTTTAAAACCTATTATTTTATTACTGAAATTTTCAACAAAGCCACTTTATTAGTTGTATTAGAATGAATTGTTAACATTTTATTCTCTATACTTGTAATTACAATGGTTATTGTATAAAATGTTAATATTGGTAATTAAACTCAAGTACAAATATGGATAACTATATTTGGTAAAAAATCTAGTATTAAGTTAAACTTTAAAGGATGGTGATTTTGATGTTAGTTATAAATAATGTCATGAAGAAATATGGAAAATTTGTTGCTAATGATAATATAAGTTTTCAAGTTGGCGATGGAGAGATAGCAGTACTTTTGGGGCCTAATGGTGCAGGAAAATCTACTATTATTAAATGTATATGCGGACTATTAAGATTTCAAGGAAATATATCCATAGAAGGTTTTGATAATAAATCCATAGAAGCTAAAAGAATGATTGGATATATACCAGAAGTACCTGTACTATATGATATGTTAACAGTGGAAGAGCATTTAGAATTTATTGCAAGAGGCTATAATCTTACTGACTGGAGAGAATATGCTGAAAAACTGTTAAGGATATTTGAACTAGATGACAAAAAACAAAAGTTTGGGAAAGAACTTTCTAAAGGAATGCAGCAGAAGGTAAGTATTTGTTGTGCATTACTACCAAAACCTAAGGTTATAATTTTTGATGAACCTTTAGTAGGTCTTGATCCCCATGGAATTAAAGCATTAAAAGAATTAATAATGAAATTAAAAAATCAAGGCGCAGCAATGATAATAAGTACTCATATGATTGATAGTGTGAAAGAGTTCTGGGATGTAGCACATATCATGATGAATGGAAAAATTGCGGCAACAAGGGTAAAAGAAGATGCTGAAAAATCTAATGAAGGATTAGAAGAATTATTCTTTCATATCACTGAAGGAAAGGGTGATCAGTAGTGAAAGGAATAATTTATCTATGGATAACAACCTTAAAAAATCGAATAAGGGATTTAAAGAATCATCCTGGTAGATTAATAGGATATATAATTTTGATAGCTTTAATGGTTTTTGTTTTTATAACCTCAGCTAAAACTTCCAATAATGTTGATGTAAATAGCTTAAGTCCAATGGCGGAGCTAGGAGCAATAATATATGCACTATTTATGTTTTTATTTACAACTCAAATCATCCAAGGATTATCATCAGGAGCTACATTTTTTAAAATGTCTGATGTAAACTTGCTCTTTGTTTCTCCTATATCATCTAAAAAAGTACTTATATATGGACTTATAAGACAGTTAGGTACATCTTTATTTATATCCATCTTTATACTCTTTCAAGCTGGTGTACTTAAACAGAGGTATGGAGTAAATCCGCTAGGTGCAATAGTAATATTCCTAGGATATTTTATGTTAGTTTTCATAAGTAGTATCATATCTATGGCTATTTATTCAATTACTAGCGGAGATGAAGGTAAAAAGAAAGCAGTAAAGATTTTAATTTATATCCTAATATTACCTTTAATAATTTCTATTCTATTTAATATAAAAGAAGGTGGAAGAGGTATAGGAGCTCTAGTTAGTGGAATAAATGTAAGTTATCTAGAATTTATTCCTTTTGTAGGGTGGATAAAAGGAGTAATTTATGGTATTTTGATAGGCGAAACCTCTAATGCGTTAATGTACATTTTAGCAACACTTATAGGCGTAGTATTAACTATAGTTATTCTTATGAAAAGTAAAAATGAATATTATGAAGACGTACTTCAAGCTACAGAAACTATGCATAAACGCGTGGAAGATGCAAAAGAAGGCCGAATAGTAGAAGTTAAAGATACTAAGAAGATAAAATTAAAAAATGTTGGAATAAATAAAGGAAGAGGAGCTTCTGTATTCTTTTTTAAGCATATGTTAGAAAATAGGAGAGCAGGAAAATTCTTTTTAGACAATACTACTTTAATTCAAATAGTAGTTGTGGTCATATTTACATTAACAATGAAAGACATAGGAAGTATAATAGCTACCTTTGCTATGGCCACATATATTCAATTATTTATGACTTTTGCAGGGCGCTGGGTTAGAGAACTAAAAATGCATTACGTATATTTAATTCCTGAAAGTCCACTTAAAAAATTGATGTATATAGTTTCTGAAAACTTAATAAAGTGTTTTATAGATGGAATTATACTATTTGTTATTGCGGGAATCATATTAGGTTCTTCACCTATAGAAATATTAGTATGCATAATAGCAAGATTGGGATTTGGAATGTTATTTATAGCAGGAGATGTATTGTCTCAAAAAATATTCAAACAAGTTACAGGGAAAGGCTTATTAATATTTTTAACAATACTTGCATTGATAATAATTGCACTACCAGGAATTATAGGTTCTATAATTGTAGCTATTATCTTTGATGTAGGAACAATTTCAATAATAATTACATTTGTATGGAATATGCTCATATCTTTTATAATTATATGGCTATGTAAGAATATATTAAATAATATAGAACAGAATTTAGTATAAGCAAATTTATAATTGTTCAATTTACTCAGGTATATATAAGATATGATAAATGTTAGATTTCTGTTAAAAACTATTTTTGAAAAGTATGAAAGTATAATTATAATAAAGTTTCTATCATAATAATCATGTAATCTGAATAGAATAATGCAGTACTTATTTAAGTGATACATGTATATTTATGAAAAGTTTTAAGAATATAAGGCAATTATAAAATATCAAATACATTGATTTTATAAAACATATATGATAGCATGGAGATGGAGTTTTTACATAGAGATAAGGCTAATAGTAGTCATGAAAATCTCTCTTTCTCTAATGAAGGAGAGTTATTTTATTTATTAGGAGGAGAAGCTATGAAAAAAAATATGAAGTCAATAATAATTTCTTTAATAGTTATAATTATTGCATTTGGTGGATTTTTTATCTACAAAAACTTTAATGCAAAACAAAAAGTTGAAGGAGATAAAACTATAGAAGTTACTGTTATAAGTGAAAAGGATAAGCATGAAAAAACTTATACACATAAAACCAATGCAGAAACTCTAGGAAAAGCACTAGATGAAATGAAGATAATTGTAGCTGATACATCTCAAGCTACTAGATTTATAACTGGAGTAGATGGACTAAATGCAGATGCTAACAAGCAAGAGTGGTGGAATCTAAAAATAAATGGAGAAAATTCTCAAACTGGTATAGATGATACTGCTATAAAAGATGGTGATAAGATAGAACTTATACTTACAATAGGTTGGTAATATGTATAAAACTAAAGATTTGATAATATTAGCATTACTTGGAGCGCTAATGCTTGTGTTACAAGTTATGATGAGTGGAATACCTAATATAGAACCAGTATCTTTTTTACTGGTAATATATACTTTAGTATTAGGCAGAAGAGCGTTGGTAGTTGTAGTGGTATTTAATTTTTTGCTAGGTCTTGTTAGTGGAATGGGAACTTGGTGGTTTGGATACTGGATTGTTTGGCCTATGCTAGTACTAGTAGTGCTTTTATTTAGAAAAATAATTAAAGAAAATTTTTTAGGCTGGAGTATAATATCTGGTATGTTTGGAATGTTTTTTGGAGCACTGTATTCAATACCATATATCTTTACAGTATCTACAACCTTTGCTTTAACTTATTGGATAAATGGAATACCCTATGATTTAATTCATATGGTAGGTAATTATTTTATTATGTTAATGCTTGGAAAAAGGGTATATAATTTATTGAAGAATTTAGTAGCAAAATATAATTTAGGCACTAAATTTTGAGGATAGATAGATTTTAAAATATAAAAAAGAACTTTGAAATTTCAAAGTTCTTTTTTATATTTTTAGGAATAGATTAATGAATTAAGTCTATACATAAAGTAATAAAAATGTATCTATGGTATATTTATCATATAGTGTCATTGCCAAAACATATAATTTATATAAAACATAAACTAAAAGGTTAAAGAATGAATTGTAAAAGTTAAGAGGTGGATTATGAAGTTGTTAGAAACAGAAAGATTGATTTTGAGAAGTTGGAAAATAGCGGATTTGGATGATTTTTATGAGTATTCTAAAAATCCTAATGTTGGTCCTATGGCAGGATGGAAACCCCATAAGAATAAAGAAATATCTAAAGGTATACTTCAGTCATTTATAAAGAATGATGAGGTATGGGCAATTGTATATAAGAAAAATAATAGGGTAATTGGGTCAATTGGTAATCATAGAGATGTGAAAAGAAATTTATTAAAGGCAAGAATGATAGGATATGTACTTTCAGAAGAATATTGGGGAAAAGGAATTATGACTGAAGCAGTAAATAGGGTAATAAAATATTTGTTCGAAGAAATAAAATGTGAAGTAGTATCTTGTTATCATTATCACGGAAACCATAAATCTAAAAGGGTTATAGAAAAGTGTGGATTTAAATATGATGGAACATTAAGAATGGCTAGCGAAACTTATGATGGAAGAATATATGATGATCTATGCTACTCCATAACTAAAATGGAGTATTGTGATGAATATAAAATTAAATATTTATAGGTAAAGTATAATAATTATAGATTGAATAGATTTTAAATATAGACTCTATGAATAATTAGTTCGTAGAGTCTATTAATTTTAGTTAACTATTTTTAACTTTAGGTTTATTTACTATATATATTCCAACACATACAAATACAAGTGCCAACAGATTTTTCCAATGCCAAATAGATTCTTTTAAAAATATAGCAGAAAGAAAAACACCAAACACAGGTGTTAAAAAATTGTATATAGAAATTTTACCAACGTTATTATGTTTTAATAAGATAGTCCATATTGTAAAAGCTACTGAAGAAAGAAGGGAGAGATATAAAAGTAATAGCATAGCTTCAGTAGAAGGTATGGAGGTTCGTGCACCTCCAAGTACGCCTACAATTATAAGTAAAGCACCTCCAAAGAGTAGTTGCCATCCTGTGACTATCATGCTATCTTCTCTCTTAGCTGCTTCTTTACTTATAAGAGATCCAATTGCAAAGGAAGCAGCAGCAAGAATAATAAATCCTTCACCAGTAAAGGTAAAACCACTTCCAACTTTACCACCTAAGTTAATTATAACTACTCCAATAAATCCAACAATACATCCTAAAACTTTTTGGAAATTTAATTTATCATCTGAATATATAAAATGAGCAAGAATTACAGCCATAAAGGTTGCAGTACCGTTTAATATGGACCCATTAACACCCGTAGTATGAGAAAGTCCTATGTAGAAAAATAAATATTCTAAAGTAGTTTGAATAAACCCAAGTAGTGAAATGTGACTTAAGGCCTCTTTTTTAGGAATAGGAAATTTCTTTTGAATTATCCAAGTTAATAAAATTACTAGAAGACCTGCTAAAGCAAATCGATTGCCTGCAAAGAGAAGTTTACTAAAAATATCATTTTCGCCTATAGAAAATAAAGAGTAGCCAATCTTTATAGATGGATAGGCACTTCCCCATAGTAAGGTACATAGTAAAGCTAATAATAAAATCACACCACTTTTTTGAAAAACATCTTTTTTACTCATAATTTAAATAATCCCCTCTGTACATTTAAAACTTAAATAATTACAAATTAACTTATGTTTATTGTGAATATAGTTTTAAATATCTAATTATCTCAATTAGAATTTTACTATTATATGAAACCAATGTAAATGAGCATTATTATTTGTTATTTTTAACAATAAAATTCATCTTATCTAAAATTTAAAAGCGAAATTTCAATATAAAAGTTCAATACAAATATATAAGAGAAATACAGAAAAATGGAGAATGGAGAATTTTGAGTAATTTAATCAAGTGTATTTAAGCTTTAAGAAGTTGAAAATGATTATCAATTAAGCTATTATGAAGTTGCGATAAGTATTATCAATTAAAATTATATTTCAATTAATAATGCAGCTTTATTGTTACATCAAGTATATATAAGTGTTTAAGAATATCACATAATTTAATACATAAAGATATTTAGGATACGTAATAAAGTTTTGGAGGAAATATGAAAAAGAAATATTTAATTCCTTTATTCATAATACTGTGTATGTCTTCAATATTTATAGGGGTTCAAAATATAAGTATTACAGATATAATGCAATGGAACTACAGTAAGATGAATATAATAATTTTAACTAGATTGCCGCGGCTTATTAGTATAGTGGTAGCTGGAGTAGGAATGAGCGTTGGTGGAGTTATAATGCAGCAAATTAGTAATAACAAATTTGTTTCTCCAAGTACAGCAGCTACCGTAGACTCAGCAAAGCTTGGGGTACTAGTTTCTATGCTACTATTTTCATCAGCAACTTTGATGCAAAAGATGATAACAGCATTTATATTTGCCCTTTTGGGAACATTTGTATTTATGAAAATACTTAAAACCATAAAAATGAAAAATGTTGTATTCATACCTTTAGTGGGAATAATGGTAGGAAATGTTATAGGGTCTATGACAGATTTCTTTGCTTATAAAAACAATTTAATTCAAAGTATGGGAACTTTTCTCCAAGGAGATTTTTCCATGATTATAAAGGGAAATTATGAGCTGCTCTATTTGACTATACCATTATTAATATTAGCACTTTTGTATGCTAATAAATTTACTATTATAGGAATGGGAGAGGATATCTCATCAAATTTAGGGATTAACTATAATAAGGTTGCCAATATTGGAGTTATAATTGTTGCATTGATTTCAGCTTTAGTAGTAATAACTGTTGGGAATATACCTTTTATAGGATTAATAGTTCCTAATATAGTATCTATATTTAAAGGGGACAATCTTAGTAAGAATATTTGGGATACAGCTTTGTTTGGGGCAATATTTGTACTAGCATGTGACATTATAGGTAGACTTGTAATTCATCCCTATGAAGTACCTATAAGTCTTACTGTAGGAGTTACAGGAAGTATTATATTCCTTTACCTGATATTTAGGAGGAATAGAAATGAAGGATAATATAGATAAAAAGAAGTTATATATACTTGGAATAGTTGCATTATTTGTTATTGGCTTATTTTTATTTGAAGGATTAAATGGTAGAAACTGGGATTACAACCTATCAAAGAGAATACCTAAGGTTATAGCTATAGCAATTACTGGAGGGTCAATAGCCTTTTCTTCTATGATATTTCAGACAGTAACAAATAATAGAATCCTAACGCCAAGCATACTTGGACTTGATTCCTTATATATGTTTGTACAAACCATATCCGTGTTTTTATTCGGAGCATCAAGTATATTTATGATAAACAGAAATGTGAATTTTATGGTTTCAGTTACCATAATGTTAGTTGGAACTTTAGTTCTTTATAAAATATTATTTAAGAAAGATGGAAATAGTAATATATTCTTTTTGCTATTGGTGGGAACAGTATTGGGAACCTTGTTTAAAAGTATGACATCTTTTATGCAAGTAATAATTGATCCAAATGAATTTGAAACATTACAAAGTAAAATGTTTGCTAGCTTTGCTAATGTTAATACGGATATATTGTTAATATCAGTAATAGCCTTACTAATCATTTTTGTATTATTTTATGATGATGTAAAAAAATTAGATGTTATGCTTTTGGGAAGAGATCAAGCTATAAACTTAGGAATAGATTTTGATAGATTTTCTAAAAAAATATTAATAGTTGTAGCAGTATTAGTATCAATATCTACAGCTTTAGTTGGACAAATAACATTCCTTGGATTATTGGTGGTTAATCTATCTTACCAGTTTCTTAATACATATAAACATAGTTATCAAATAACGGGAAGTATATTGATAAGTATAATTGCTTTAATAGCTGGACAATTCATAGTTGAAAGAATATTAAATTTTGGAAGTACAGTAAGTATAATAATTAATTTTATTGGTGGAATTTACTTTATATATCTTTTAATGAAGGAGGGAAAATAAATGATAGAAGTTAGAGGTATAGTTAAAAAATATGGAGATAATCCAGTAGTAGACAATGTATCTTTAAACATAGAAAAAGGTAAGATTACTTCTTTCATAGGACCTAATGGAGCAGGAAAGAGTACTTTACTATCAATGATATCTCGTATTATGAAGAAAGATGAAGGCGAAGTTATTATAGATGGTAGGGAGTTAGAAAAATGGGACACTAAGGAACTAGCTAAAAAAATAGCTATACTTAAACAATCTAACAATATAAATGTAAGATTAACTATAAAGGAAATAGTTAGCTTTGGACGTTATCCTCACTGCGAAGGTAGACTGACAAAGGAAGACACAAAGTATGTAGATAAAGCCATAGAATATATGCAACTTAAGGATATTGAAGATAGATATTTAGATGAGCTTAGCGGTGGACAAAGACAAAGAGCATATATTGCTATGGTAATAGCTCAAAATACAGAGTATGTACTATTAGATGAACCATTAAATAACTTAGATATGAAACATTCAGTACAGATGATGAAAGTATTAAGAGGACTAGTGGATGATCTTGGGAAAACTGTAGTGATAGTTATGCACGACATAAATTTTGCATCAGTTTACTCAGATAAAATAGTTATTCTTAAAGATGGAAAGATAGTTAAGGATGATATAACTGATGCCATAATATCAAAAGATGTTTTAGAAGACGTATATGAAATAGATTTTCACATAAAGAATATAAACGGAAACAACATCTGCGTATATTTCTAAGTGAGACCCAAAATCTATGATTTGGCTGGTCGAACTTAAGTGACCATTTAAATCTATGATTTCTATAACAATAAAGTATAATTTCTTCTTAAATTAAAAATTAAAGAAATTTATTATAAATAAATATTAATATATAAGGAAAATATTAATTGGATATAGATGAAAGGAATAGGTGAAACAAATGAATAAGAAAAAAATCAATATAATAGTAGGAGTTGCAATAGTTGCTTTAATTGGTGTGTTTGCAGCTACAAAACTTGGTAACAAAGATAATGAAGGGGAAAAAGGCGAAACTATAAAAATAATACATACTGCTGGAGAAACTGAGGTACCTAAGAATCCAGAAAAAGTAGTAGTATTAGACTATGCATCTTTAGATATTATGGATTCATTAGATATAAAAGGATTAGTAGGATTACCAAAGAAAAACCTGCCAACTTATCTTTCAGAATATAAGGAAGAAAAATATACAGATTTAGGTGGATTAAAAGAATTTAGTCTAGAAGTAATCAATGAGATCAAACCGAATTTAATAATAATTGAAGGTAGACAAGCTGATTATTATGAGGAACTTTCTGCTATAGCTCCAACAATACAATTAGGAACAGATACTACAAAGTATTTAGAGTCATTAGAGTCAAATGTAAACATAATAGGACAAATATTTGGGAAAGAAGATGCAGCAACATCTAAATTAAAAGAACTTAATAAAAGAGTTGAAGAAGTAGGCAAAAAAATAAAAGAGCAAGGTTTTAATGCTTTAGCTACTATAATTACAGATGGTTCTATGAGTGTATACGGAGCAGGATCAAGATTTTCAATTATATTTGAAAAGTTCGGCTTTGTTCCAACAGATGGGAATATAGAAGTATCAAAGCATGGTCAAAATATAACTTATGAGTACTTGTTAGCTAAAAATCCAAACTATCTTTTTGTAGTTGATAAGTCAGCAGGAACAAGTGGATCAGAAGATTATTCAGCAGCTAAAGAAGTAATAGAGAATGAATTAGTAAAAACTACAGACACATATAAAAATGGAAATATAGTTTATCTAAATGCTCAAGCTTGGTATGTGGGTGGAGCTGGACTTCAAGCAGCAGATTTAATTATAGAGGATATGGAAGGTATCACAAAATAATAATTAGTAAAATAGAAAATAGCTATTTGACATTCTAAAAGTCAAATAGCTATTTTTATAGTGTGTTTAGTTGTTATAATACTGTCATCATATTAAAGTTAGTTATATAATGTAAAAATTATAATATAGAGTAGAATAAATTAATAAAGAGCATATTTATATAGAGAGGAGGTGTTTCTATGGAAAGTAGAAATAGTAGTAATTATAAGGGGATTGATATAAGTAGTTGGCAAGGAAATGTAAATTTTAAAAAAGTAAAAGACAGTGGGATAGAAATAGTTTATATTAAAGCAACGGAAGGTATAAGCTATGTTAATAATTATTTTTCTTCATCCTATAAAAATGCTAAAGAGCATGGTTTGAAGGTTGGATTTTATCACTTCTTTCTAGGAGGAATAGATCCTAAAGCTCAAGCTAGGCATTTTGTAAATACCATTGGAAATAGAGAATTTGATTGTAGACTAGCTATAGATATAGAACAGACAAATGGTTTAAATAAGACATCTTTAACAAGTGCAGCAATAATATTTTTAGAAGAGGTTAAGAGACTAACTAGTAAGGGTATCGTAGTTTATACCTATACTAATTTTGCAAGAACTAGTTTAGATAGTAGGTTAGGAATATATCCTTTATGGATTGCTGAATATGGGGTAAGCAAACCTGCTAGTAATCCAATATGGAATCAATGGGTTGGTTTTCAATTTTCAAGTACTGGACAAGTCCCCGGTGTAAGTGGAAATTGTGACCTAAATGAGTTCAATGAGGGAATATTATTAAATGGACAAAGTATACCAGAAAGTCCAAGTACAGATGATAATAGTAAAAATGATAAATACTATACAGTACAATCAGGGGATACTTTAAGTGGAATAGCAGAAAAATATAATACAACCTATCAAGTATTGGCATCTATTAATGGTATATCGAATCCTAATTTAATATATCCAGGACAAAAAATAATATTGCCAACAGGTAGTTCTTCAACAGGAGGTAATACCGGTAATTCATCCTATTATATTGTAAAATCAGGAGATACTTTGAGCGGTATAGCACAAGAATATGGAACTACAACTAAAGTTCTAGCTAGTATTAATAATATATCAAATCCAAATTTAATATATCCAGGACAAAAAATAGTATTACCATCAGGTAGTTCTTCATCTAAAGGTAATACTAGTAGTTCATCCTATTATACTGTAAAATCGGGAGATACTTTAAGTGAGATAGCACAGCGGTTTGATACTACTACTTCAACTCTTATTAAGCTTAATAATATATCAAATCCAAATTTAATATACCCAGGACAAGTGATAAAAATAAAGTAAAACACCCTTAATGAGAAAAAGAGACTGTTGCAGAGTGATTTTTAATCTATTCTGCACAGTCTCTTGTATTTGAAATTTAATCTATAACTTATTAGTTGGAATAAAAAGTTATTATATTTATATTAAACCTTGTTTTTCTAAAAATTCTCGGGATACATCATTAGGTTCCATCTGTAGTTCATCAACTTTATAATTAAGTTCCATCATGATGTCATCATTAAGGATAGTTGATAATTGTTCCAATAGAGGAATTATTTCTGGATACTCTTTAAGAGTTTCACCTCTAACTATAGGCATAGCATAATAGGGTGGGAAAAAGTTCTTATCATCTTTTAATGTCTTTAATTTAAATTTCTTTAGCAATCCATCTGTTGCGAAGGCATCTACCACATCTATCTCTTTGCTGATTAAAGCAGTGTATCGTGGAGAACCATCAAGGCCTATAGAATCTTTAAATGAAAAATTGTATTTTTTGCTTAGTCCAGGAAGACCATCATCCCTGTTTAAGAATTCTAAGGTAGTTCCAGATTTTAGGTTAGTAGCAATGAGTGAAAGATCACTAATACTTTCTAAATTATATTTTTCAGCTGTTTCTTGTTCAACAGCTAAGGTATAAGTATTATTAAACTCCATTTGTTTTAAAACTTCAATATCAAATTTTTCTTTGAAATCATTTTTTACAGTAGCATATACTTTTTCCATATCACTTATAGGAGGATTGCCTAAGGTATCTCCATAAGCTGTCCCACTATATTCAATATATAAATCTATGTCATCAGATTTTAGAGCAGAAAAACATACTTGAGTGCCACCAAGATTTATTTTACGATTTACTGAAATATCAGTATTTTCTTCAATTAAATCTGAAACCATGTGGCCTAATATCATTTGTTCACTAAAATCTTTACTCCCTACAGTAATTACTTTTGAGTTAGTATTAACATTAGTAATTGCAGAAAATATAAATATTAGAATAATAAAAATACTTGAGATTGCTAATATTCCTTTTTGCATTTTACGAGTTTTCATGAAATCTTTTTTTGTATTAGACTTAACCTTTTGTAAACTGATTGGAGTTGTTAGTTTTTCAACAATACTAGCTAGAAAATCTACAGCTAAAGCTAGTATACATGCTGGGATTGCACCAGCTAGTATTTGATTATTATTCACAGTTCTTATTCCTGAGAATACAAGGTAACCTAATCCACCGGCACCTATAAAGGCAGCAATGGTCATTAAGCCAACAGCAGTAACAGAAGAAATTCGAACTCCAGCCATTATAACAGGGAGAGCTAATGGAATTTGAATTTTTGTTAGAATTTGAAATTTTGTCAATCCTATTCCTTTTGCGGCTTCAATTGTCTGTGGGTTAATATTAGAAATCCCAGTATAAGTATTTTTGATTATAGGCAACAAGGAATATAGAATTACTGTTGTAACTGCAGGGCGAGTTCCTATACCTAAAAATGGTATGGAAAATCCTAATAAAGCCATACTAGGTATAGCTTGAATAATATTTGCTGCTCCAAGAATTGGTTTATTTAACTTTTTGACATAGGAAATTAGAATTCCTAGGGGAACACCTATTAAAATTGCTAGGCCAACTGAAATTGAAGTAAGTCTGATATGCTCAATCAATAATGATATAATTTGTGTTTTATTTTGTAAAATGTATTCTAAAATATTCATATTACTACGCCTCCTCTTCTATATATTGTTGACTTAGCGTTGTAACAAGACTACTTTCAGTAATCAATCCGATAAGACTGCCACTATCATTTAAAACAGGAACTGTTGAAATATTATTCTCATTTACAATTTTTAAAATATCAATAATAGTATCATTTGGAGAAACATAAATATAATTATTGTTAAGAATAGAACTGACTTGAATTGATTTATCATCAATTGATCGCATTTGTTTTGCCTTTACTATTCCTTGCAGTTTTTTTGATTTGTTATCAACAACCATTAAGCTATCAACTTTGTATGAACGCATCTTTTCTATACATTTAAATATTGATAGGTCCTGAGAACAAGTTATAGGATTTTCTATCATAATATCTTCAGCTTTAATAAATTCAGGAGATGTCCATATTCTTTTTTTACCAACAAATTGTGATACAAAATCATTGACAGGATTTTTTAATATATTTTCAGGTGTATCGTATTGAATAATTTTACCTTTATCCATTATGCACATCTTATCTGATATTTTTATAGCTTCATCCATATCGTGAGTTACAAATATAATAGTTTTCTTTAGGTTTGATTGTAAATTCACAAGTTCATCTTGCAAACTTGAACGTGTAATTGGATCAAGAGCTGAAAATGGCTCGTCCATTAATATTATATCTGGATTAGTGGCAAAGGCTCTTGCGACACCTACTCTTTGTTGTTGCCCTCCACTTAGTTCTACAGGGTATCTATTAAGAAATTTATCACAATCAAGTCCAACCATATCCATTAAATTATATGTTTGTTGTGTAATATCTTTAGGATTTTCATTTTGAACTTTTGGTATTAGTTCAATATTTTCTCTTATGGTCATATGAGGAAATAAACCTGTTTGTTGAATAACATAACCCATATTTCTTCTAAGATCTATTACATTTTTAGTGCTAATATCTTCATTGTTAATATAGATTTTACCAGAAGTTGGTGTTATGAGACCATTTATCATTTTTAGTGTAGTTGTCTTTCCACAACCACTTTCACCTATAATAGCTACTAATTTACCTTTTTCAATCTCAAAAGAGACATCAGAAAGAACAGTAGTATTTTTAAATTTTTTTGAAATATTCTCGAATTTTATCAATGTAAATCCTCCTTTGTAAAGTAACAACCTAATTATAAATGCAAGTTGTTACTTTGTCAAATTCAAAAAAATAAACTACCGCAAAAATATCTTAATCTTAGTTCATATACTAGCAAAGATTAATAAATTATTTTCTGATAGTTTAATTAATTTATATTAAGTTTATTACACACAATTTAAATTAGGGATATAGATATTTTTTAACACGCTCAATGCAATTTTCATCTCCAACAAAATAAAATATATCATTTTCTCGAAAAACTGCGTATGGTCCTGGTGACATAAGTAAAGAGTCGTTTCTTCTGATTGCTATTATTGTTGCTGAGGTATTATGCCAAAAGTTTATATCAGATGCAGATTTATTAATATAAGGTGTAGCAGATGTTATTTCTACTTGAAATGGCGTAAATGGATTTACAGATCGCAATCTATCAGTTTTATCTATTAAATCAGAAAGACATCCATATAAGAATTTTATTTCTTTTTTTTGTCTGTCAACACTATCAATAATATCTTGTTTTAGATTACTTATAGTATTAATATCATCATGTTGTTTAACAAATTTTATAGCATTTTCGTAGGACTTTATAGTAACTCCACTACCTTTGGAAGTATCCACAATATTTAAGTCTGATAATACACAAATAGCACGCCTTGCGGTTTCGGATGAGACACCATACTGACTTGCAAGAGAAGATCTTGCGTAAATCTTATCACCAATTTTATAATGACCATCAACGATTTTGGCTGCAACATCGGCAGCTATTTGTTGATATCTAGGGCTTGTTATTTTAAATTTATTTTCCATAATAATTCTCCTATAACTATAATAATAACAAAATTAAATATATCATATTTAATTTTAAATTAGTATATATTAGTACAAATAAAATTAGTATTTCACTTTATTATAATGAATTGACATAGAATATAATAGTGATATACTTTAATTAATACCACCTATAAACGTTTACACTTTGTAGGAAATAAGCTACTTTTAAAAGTAATAATATCTTAAAGAATATGTTAAAATTAATTTTAATATTTTTAGATATGATATTATTATAGAGTATATCCTAATATATTGGAATAAAAGACTAGAATTAATAAAAAATTAAAATTTTGTAGAAAATATATTTTGAAATTTTAGTATTTTGTATTATAATAACATTATAGAACAAATTTTTTATGCTATATATTAACAATTTAATATATAATTAGTTTCATTTAAAATTTCCCTATAATTTTAAAAGAACTAGACATTAAACAAGACACAGACAGAAAAAGTCTACCATATAGATGGTAGGCTTTTTCTGTTTTTGTCTTGTTTATTAAAGATAAAGATTTAAATTATTAAAATAGAAAAAAATAATTGATAAAATATATTGAAATTAATTGTTGGTTATTATAATGTATACATATTAAAATGATTATCTCTATAAGGATTTAGGAAGGGAGTTACTATGAATAAGTGTAAAAAGTTTATATGCGTATCTGTAGGGTTGATATGTTTTACACTTGGAGCGATAGGGATTATATTACCTATACTCCCCACAACACCATTTTTGCTGTTAGCCTCTTTTTTCTTTGTAAAAGGGTCTGAGAGATTTGATATTTGGTTCAAGAACACAAAGATATATAAAAAACACCTAGATAGTTTTGTAAAGGAAAAAGCAATGACTTTAAAACAAAAGATGACTATATTGTTATTTGCTGATTTTATGATGGCATTTCCACTTATAATTTTAGATAGTTTAGTTATAAAATGCATTATTGTTTTGATGATAATAATTAAATATTACTATTTTCTATTTGTAATAAAAACTATTAATAATTAATAGTTTTAAACTTCAATTGACAAGTTGGTAAATATATATATAATTATAAGTATAATAGCTAAATGCAAAGAAAAGGAAAGTAACTTTAAGAATACTTATACAGAGAGCTTTCATTGGTGAGAAGAAGCAAAGGATATTAAAGAGAAAATGGCCTTGGAGCAGTGCACCGAGATTTAATATTAAGGCTGCAACGGGTTCACCCGTAATAGTGATAGAGTATAACTATAAACAGGATTTTTATGAGAAATTTTATCTATGTACTAGTCGTGGAATAAATTTCATGTAAGCAATTTTAATTATAGCGTACTTGAAGAGATTTATATTGTGAAATGTAAATGAAGTAGGATGGTAACACGAAGTTTTAACTCTCGTTCCTAAGATTAATTTCTTAGGAGCGGGAGTTTTTAGTTTTACTCCAAATTTATAATTTGGAGAAGTGAAAATTAAATAGTATAAGAGGAGGAGAGTAGAATGAATATTTTAATTGGAGGGGCATGGCCATATGCCAATGGTTCATTGCACATAGGACATATTGCAGCATTATTGCCTGGAGATGTTATAGCTAGGTATTATAGAGCAAAAGGGGATGATGTATTATATATCTCAGGAAGTGATTGTCACGGAACCCCTATTTCTATTAGAGCAAAAAAAGAGGGTGTATTATCAGAAGTTATAGCTAATAGATATCATGAGGAATTTAAGTATTGCTTTGATAAGTTAAATTTCAGCTATGATTGCTATTCAAGAACTGATGATAATCAGCATAAAGAAGAAGTAAGAAGGATAATTATAAGTCTATATGAAAAAGGCTTAATATATGAAAAAAAAGTAAGTCAAGTTTATTGTGAGGAATGCAAACAATTTTTACCTGATAGATATGTAGAGGGAGTATGTCCGCATTGCAATAGTATTGCAAGAGGTGATCAATGTGAAAATTGTTCAACACTTCTAGATCCTTTAGAGTTAAAGGATAGACAGTGTAAATTATGTGGTAGTAAGCCAGTAGTAAAATCTACTAAACAACTATACTTTGCATTATCTACTTTTGAAAAAGGACTTAGAAAGCATTTAGAAAGGTCTAGAAAAAACTGGAGAATAAATGCAGTAAATAGTACAGAAAGATACTTAAATGAAGGTTTGAAAGATAGAGCTATTTCTAGGGATTTAGATATAGGAATAGATATACCAATTAAAGGATTTGAAGATAAGAAAGTATATGTATGGATTGATGCGGTATTGGGATATTTAACTGTAAGTGAGAAGTGGGGAAAAGAAAATAATAAAAATTGTAGTGATTATTGGAATAGTAGCAGTATTTCATATTATATTCATGGAAAAGATAATATACCATTTCATACAATCATACTTCCAGCATTATTAAGAGGAACAGGACCAGAAAGAAATCCAGATAAGGTTATTTCTAGTGAATATGTGACTTTAGAAGGAAAGAAAATATCAACAAGTAATAACTGGGCAATTTGGGTACCAGATATAGTAGATAGATATAATAGTGACTTAATAAGATATTTCTTTATTGCAAATGGACCTGAAAGAAGAGATGCTGATTTTACTTGGAGGGAGTTCATAAATAAAAATAATGGTGAATTATTGGGAGCTTATGGAAACCTAGTTAATAGGACTTTGGTATTTGTTAAGAAGAATTTTAATAGCAAGGTACCAAAAGGAAAAGTTGAAGAGTCAATTAAAAGTACTATAGAAGAATTATATAAAAATATTGGGGAAAATATAGAAGAAGGAAATTTAAAATCTGGCATAGAAAGAATATTTACATTTATACGAAGTATAAATAAATATTTTGATGAAGAAATGCCATGGATTACCATAAAACAAGATAGTAAACAATGTGAAAATACTATTTATAATTGTTTATATGCTATTGTAAACCTAGCAAATCTTCTAAATCCATTTTTGCCAGAGTCCTCAGAAAAGATTAAAAGTTGGTTTTATTGTGAAGAAAATAGGTGGAAAGAGATTCAATTAAATTCAGGAGTAAATATAAGTAATTTTCATGTTTTATTTGAAAGACTAGATAAGAGTATTGTTGATGAAGAATTAAGTAAATTAGAACAACATGGCAAAGATATTAAATCCACTTAGTGTCCATTAGCAAAACATTTTGGAATGTTATGATATAATTTATATGTTAGTGTATTATTAAAATTTTTGATAACTTCTTTTGTAAGAATAGTAACTTATATTTTGCTATAGTTTTATATTTATGAGTTGGGAAGTGGGGATAAAATGGTGGGTAAATATAAAGTAGTAACTTTATGTGGAAGTACGAAGTTTAAAGAGGATTTTATAAAAGTTCAAAAGGAGTTAACTCTTCTGGGGATAATTGTAATATCAGTAGGATTATTCGGCCACGCAGATGGTGAATTTGGAACTATAATTACAGATGAAATTAAAATCATGCTAGATGATATTCATAAAAGAAAAATTGATATGGCAGATGAAATCTTTGTTATAAATAAGAATGGGTATATAGGCTCTAGCACTAGAAGTGAAATTAAATATGCGAAGGAACATGGCAAAAAAATAGTTTATTTGGAGCCTAATTATGAATAATTACTAATGAAAATAAGATATTTAGGAGTGAGTTTATGTTATTAGAGGAAGTAGATAGCATTATATTTGATTTAGACGGAACTATGTGGGATTCATTAGATGCGATTGTAGAAATATGGAATGAAGCTATAAAGGATTTTAATGATATAGATGCAATAATTACAAAGGAAAAATTAAAATCAGTAGTAGGGGCACCAGTTATAGACATAGTAAAGACTCTTCTTCCAAATTTACAAGAGGAGCGAGCAATTGAATTTATGAATTATTGTTGTAAGAAAGAAAATGAATATTTACCGCTTCATGGAGGAATACTTTTTCAAGGTTTAGAAGAAACCTTAAAGAAGCTTTCACAAAAATATAAGCTATTTATAGTTAGTAACTGTCACCACGGTTATATAGAAGCTTTTTTTCATGCTCATAACATGAAAAAATATTTTATAGATTTTGAACATCCAGGAAGAACGGGACTTACAAAGGGTGAAAATATAAAACTCATAATTAAGAGAAATAATTTAAAGAATCCTATGTATGTTGGTGATACACAAGGGGATAGAAATGCAGCTAGGTTAGCAGGAATACCTTTTGTGTATGCATCTTATGGATTTGGGAATGTGGAAGATTATGATTATAAAATAGATAGGTTTCCAGAACTAGTAGACATGTATTTTAGACAATAAAAAAATATATAATCCCAATGAAAATATATAATTTTTTCATTGGGATTAGTTTTTAATATTATTATTCTAATTAGTTGAATTTTTATTTATATTTAAGCAAACAATAACTCCAATGGACATACAAATAAGTATGAGTAAAGATGATATTTCAGTAGATATAATATCAGATGTGCTTATTAAAGTTAATAATTTTGATTGAATATTTACGTCAAATCCTAAAAGCATAGAAATAGATGAGACGATGGTAACTATTAGAGATAATACAGATAATCCACAGATTATTCCGGTAATTATACGAATTAAATTTTCTTTTCTTTTCATATAACTGTTATTTAGATAAGTTTAAAGTATTATCTAAAATCCTCCTTGCCTTTAAGTTGTAAAATAATTATAACATTTTTTTAAACAATATTAAACCTATGAATATAATATAAGTAATTATACTATGATGGGGAGGGAATTATGGATTATATAGTAGTGTTAGAAAGGCTTATAGTAGGCGTTATAGTAGGGGGACTTGTTGGATATGAAAGGGAATTTAAAAATAGTCCAGCAGGATTTAGAACTCATATATTAGTATGCTTAGGAGCTACAATTATTTCTTTAATAACAGAGTATGATATAGAAAAAATGATGATTATCGCTCAAAATCCTATGTATGCTGAAGTTATAAAAGTTGATATAGCTAGATTAGGAGCTCAGGTTATAAGTGGTGTTGGATTTTTAGGAGCTGGTACTATTTTAAGAGATAAGGGATCGGTAAGAGGGTTAACTACTGCCGCAACTCTTTGGATTGTGGCATGCTTAGGTTTAGCGGTAGGAAGAGGACTTTATGCACTATCCTTAACAGCAGCCGTAATCATATTTATAATACTAAGCTTATTTAAAAAAGCTGATAGAGTTATACAAAAAGATACAAAGTGGAGAATAAGGTTTAGGAAAAAAGAAAAAGAAGATGAAGTTGATGAAGATTATAATATTACTGAAGGAAAAAATAGTGAGGATGTTATAACTTTATACGAGAAAGTAAATGAGCCAATAAGTAGAGAGTAGTCTCTACTTATTGGCTTATAATATTAGTATTAACCACCATAAGTAGTATTAACCACCATAAATAGTATTCCACCAGCTTTCATCTGGTTTACAATCAGACATAAGTCCCTCTGCAACCCAAGTATTACCTTTTTTACTATAAAATATATATAGCCACCTGACGGTTACACCTTTATCGAAGGCTGAATTTCCTGGTTCTTTAACGTTTATTTCTAGTTCGTAATAAGCTTTATTATTTCTTACTTCAGCATTACGTATTTTTACATAGTCAATATCTATTTCATCCCATATTTTTTGACCTTCTTCCAAAGTAGCACTTTTAGAAGAATTAACTGTGTAATTGTAAATGAAGGAATATTCTTTGTTTATCATAGCATTCATATATAAATTACAAAATTCTTCAGCGGAGCTAATATCATGGTTTATAGAGGTAGAATCATTAGTTTGTAGTGAATGAGAATCTAAATTTTGTGGATTATAATATTTTTTATTTGGTAATATTTCTGTCAGTGGAGTAAAAATAGAAACAAGCCATTTTTTATTTTTATTTATTAGCTTAATTTTTCCTTCTAGATTTTGCTTTTCCTTGTATCCATCATTATATATTATATTAATATCAGCATTATATTTGTAGTAAGCTTCGGTATCATTATCACTAGAAATTTTATCAAGAATAATGTTAGATATGGTAGTGGTGTATTCATAGTCCTTAGCCATTTTTATAGAAGATAGGGGAAATCTATTTAAAATAAGTTCATCACCTAATTGAGAAGTAATAGAATCACCTATATTTTTTAAACAAGCTTCTCTAATTTTAGTTTCATCTTCAGGAGAAAGTGTAACAATACCTGTCTCCCCATTACAAGGAGCACGTCCTTCAAGAGAACTTTCAATAAGTTTAGAAAGTTGATCTGCTAAAGTGCGGTCTGAAATATTATAGTAATTTTCTATGAAAGATTCTGCAACGGCTTTATCAGGAGAAGGATTTACTCTTTCACAAGCAATTAGGGATGATATAACTATGCTAAAGAAAAGTATAATACATAACAAGGAGATACCATTAAGCTTTTTCTTTCTATCAAAAATATTTTCAAATCTTTTTTTCATGTTATCTACCCTCCATTAAAATTGGTTGAAAAAGTATTAACCATTATTATCACTTCTACAAATGTAGTATATAATTATATTCTACACTTGTAGAAGGTTTGCATCAAGGAATAAATGTAAAAATACATAAAATTTGTAATTGAATTTATGTATTAAAAGGTATGTTATAGAAAAGAAAAGTCGGGAAACTAATTATTTTTATAATGTACAATTTGAAAAAAATAATTGAATATATTTACATAAAATATAATAAATGTGATATAATTGATATTAATAAAAACTGAGAGATTGTCAGGATATAATTTTGCGTTTATTATAAAAATTATATTTATCTAAATATTTGAATTAACAATAACTTTATGGAGGTTATAGTATGAAAAAAACTGCAATTTTAACTATAAGTGATAAAGGTTCTGAAGGACAGCGTATAGATGAGACAGGGCAAGTGTTAAGGGAGTATTTAGAAAAAAATAAATATATAGTCCATTATTATAAAATTATATCTGATGAAGTTGTAGATATAAAAAAAGAACTTATATATGTGTGTGATGAATTAAATATACCCTTGGTAATTACTAATGGAGGAACTGGATTTTCAAAGAGGGATGTAACTCCAGAGGCAACTTTACAAGTTATAGAAAAGTATGTACCTGGTATTGGAGATTTTATGAGAATGAAGTCTATGGAAATTACACCAAGAGCTATGCTATCTAGGGGAATTGCAGGCATTAGAAAGAATTCTCTAATTATAAATCTACCAGGAAGTCCTAGAGGTGCTAAAGAGAATATAGAATTTATTTTACCATCTTTAGATCATGGACTAAAGATTTTATCTGGAGAAACTTCAGAATGTGCTAGGAGTGAAGTTGATTTATAGGGAGTATAAAGGGAGGAGTATTTATGGAAGATTCCCATGGACGTAACATAAATTATTTAAGAGTTTCTCTTACGGATATGTGCAATTTAAGATGTATGTATTGCATGCCAGAAGGAAAGTGCAATCAAAATTATGTTAGTTCGAAAATGTCTATAGAAGAAATAGATTTAATTATTAGAATATTTGCTGAATGTGGTGTTGAGAAAGTTAGATTTACTGGTGGAGAACCGTTGATTGTAAAGGATATTTCTAAGATTATATATAATGCATCCCAAGTTAAAGGAATTAAAGATATATCTTTAACTACTAATGGCATATTTTTGAAGGATAAAATAGATGAATTAAAGAAGGCAGGGTTAAATAGAGTAAATGTTAGTATGGATACATTAAAGGAAGACAAGTATGAAGGAATAACAGGACGATCATATCTTAAAAAAGTTAAAGAAGGTATAGAAGTATGTTTAGATAATGGCATTACTCCGGTGAAAATTAATGTGGTGCTTATGAAAGGTATAAACTTAGACGAGGTTGATGAGTTTATTAAAATTGCAGAGAAAATGCCTATAGATGTGAGGTTTATAGAATTAATGCCTATAGGAGCAGGTACAGAGTTATTTAAAAATCATTTTATACCCTATAAGGATATAGTAGAGTCACATCCTAATCTTATACCTGAAGATCATAGAGTATCTTCAACGGCAGAACTTTATAAAAGTAGTAAGGGAAAAGGGAGAATTGGATTTATTAGTCCTATAAGTTGTAATTTTTGTAGTGAGTGTAATAGGGTTAGATTAACTGCTGAAGGTGGAATTAAGTCTTGTTTGCATGGTGAAGAGGAAATTAATATTATATCAGATGTACGAGATTTATTTAAAAAACATAATTTATCATACTGTGATTTACGAGAGAGTAGAGAATATAGTATTCTTAAGAAAAAGATTTTAGGAGCTATGTATAATAAGCCATTAGGACATAGACTATCTATGGAAGGAAAAAGTAGAAGCAATAAGCAAATGTTTCAAATAGGAGGATAACTTATGATTAAAGATGTTCAAATAGATGAAGAATTCACTCATATAAATAAGCAAGGAAGAGCTAGAATGGTAGATGTTAGTGAAAAGAAAAAGACAGATAGAGAGGCAATAGCCTGTGGTTCTATTTATATGAAGAAATCTACTTTAGAAAAAATAGACAAAGGGGAAATTATAAAGGGAGATGTACTTTCTGTAGCTCAAGTGGGTGGGATAATGGGAGCAAAGAAAACTTCAGATATAATTCCCATGTGTCATTCTATCATGATGTCAGGGTGTGATATTACCTTTCAGCTAGATCATGATAAAAGTAAGGTAGATATAATAGCTACAACTAAAACAATAGGGGAAACCGGTATAGAAATGGAAGCTTTAACAGCGGTATCCATAGCAGCATTAACTATATATGATATGTGTAAGTCAGTAGATAAATCAATGGTTATAAGTGATATTAGACTACTTCGAAAGATTGGTGGAAAATCTGGAGAGATTAATTATTTTTAAGGTTAGGAGAAGATGGATATGGCAAAGGTTATTAGTATAAATATAAGTACTGAGAAAGGGGGTATAAAAACACCTATAAAAAGAGGTTTCTTTAAGATCGACTTCGGATTAGAAGGAGATGCTCATGGTGGTAATTGGCATAGACAAGTTAGCTTGTTAGGAGATGAAAGCATAGATAAGCTTAGAGGAAAAATAAATAAAGAATTAGTCCCAGGAATATTTGCAGAAAATATAACAACACAAGGAATAACTTTATATGAACTACCCATAGGAACAAAGCTTTCCATTGGGGAAGTTATTATGGAGGTGACACAAGTTGGAAAAGAATGTCATAAGGGCTGTGAAATAATGAAGACCACAGGTGAGTGTGTTATGCCTAGAGAAGGAATTTTTGCTCAAGTATTAGAAGAAGGATGGATAGAACCTGGTGATGAGATTTCTGTAATTAAGTATTGGAAAGCTTGAGTTAAATTATAAATAGAATTTGTCAATATAGGAAGACTATGATAGTATATAAGAACATAAGAAGCTGTATATATTATTTTATAAAGTGAATCTTATGTATCAGAACTATAGTAACGAATGGAGGAAATGAAGTTATGGGTAATTTACCTAATTGTCCAAAATGTAATTCAGAATACACTTACGAAGATGGAAGTATTTTTGTTTGCCCAGAATGTGCTCACGAGTGGGGAGTACAAGCTGAAAATGAAAATAATGAATATATTAATGTTATAAAAGATGCAAATGGAAATGTGTTACAAAATGGTGATTCTGTAACAATAATTAAAGATCTTAAAGTAAAAGGTGCTTCATCATCAATAAAAATAGGAACGAAAGTAAAAAATATACGTTTAGTTCGTGATGCATCTGATGGCCATAACATTGATTGTAAAATTGATGGTTTTGGAGCTATGAGTTTAAAATCCGAATTCGTTAAAAAAATATAAGCTATAATTAACTCTACAAAAGGAAACTTCCATGAATTATATGTAGTTCATGGAGGCTTTCTTTTTTTTATTTTAATCTAAATACTACGGTAACAGGATTATGATCAGAGTATTTTAACATGGGAACTATGGACAGAATAAAAAGATTATATTAAAAACTTATTTATAGAATTCTCTATGACTACTTCTGAGAATGCAATATTAGTACTAGTTGTTGCATATGGAGATACTTCATTAATAAATTCTTCAATGTCACTTAAATCTTTAACTGAAAGTTTAACTAAAAAACAACCATCCCCAGCAATTCTATAGCACCATTCACTATGATTATAGTTTTTAATATAATTTTTGAATCGCTCATATTCACCATTTTTCATGGTGATTTTTATTATACAATCAATGGATAGACCAAGATTCTTTTTATTTATAGTAATAGTATAGCCTTCTATTATTCTGTTATCTTCAAGTCTTTTTACTCTCTCTGTAACAGAGGATGGAGATAGGTTAATTCGCTTTGACAACTCTCTTATGGATAATCTACTATTTTTTTCTAATTCGGATAGAATCATTACATCAATTTCGTCAAATTTCATTTGAAATATTTTCTCCTTTTTAATATTTTGTATGATATATATATAGGTTTTATTATATGTCATATGAAATACAAAATTCAATTTTATTTATATATAATATTAATAAAATTAGATTTGATTAATAAAGGAGAGATATTATGACAAAAATAAATTTTTCAAATGAGGGGATAACGCCATTTGAACAACTACTTGGATATAACAGTGAGATAATGAAAGGTTGGACTAATTTAGAAATAAGTTTTTTAAAATCTAAAACTTTTGGTTATGAATTAAAAGAAGAAGTAAGACGTACTCTTGCTTTTAACAATGGATGTAAATATTGTATGGCAAAGGGAAAGCCTTCTGAAGATATAGAGGATAAAAACATAAGGATGGCAACGAAAATTGCAGATATGATTTCAAAGAATATAGTTTTAACAGAGGAGACTTTTAAAAGTTTAAGAGAACTATTCAGTGAAAAAGAAATCTCAGAGCTTTTTGCACTAATTTGCTTTTTTACAGCATCTCAAAGATTCGGAGCATTGCTTGATTTGGAACCTAGCTGTGCAATATATATTTAGAAGGGCTAGTTCAAGATAAGTTAGCCGATAAGTATTGACAAAGGGGCTATTTTAAATTATAAATAGCCCCATATTTATCTATGAAAATATTTATATATTAATATATAAAAATCTAAATATTATCACCTCATACAAATCATAGTCTCCTACCTTAGGGTCTAGTCAAAAAAAAGTTTATATTGTAAAATAAATGTCTAGTTTTAATAAAGTTTTATTTTATTGTATAATTAAGTGGAAAGTTTTAAGAATTAAAAATAACTATAGATATAAGTAAATTTATTTAAGTAAGAGAAAATAAGTAAGGTGTGAGAGACGTGGCTAAGGTTATTATTGCGGAAAAACCATCCGTGGCAAAGAATATTGCAGAAGCTTTAAATATAAAAATTAGAAAAGATGGATACTTTGAGGGTGAGAATTATTTAGTTACATGGGCGTTTGGTCACTTATTACAACTATATGATGCTAAAGATTATGATGAAAGCATGAAAGAATGGGAATTTTCTAAATTTCCATTTATACCTAAGAAGTTTAAATATAAGATAAAAAGTGATTCCCTTAATAGAAATGTTACTGATAAGGGAGCTGAGAAACAGCTTAGCATTATTAAATCACTTATAGATAGAGAGAATGTAGATGGAATAATATCCGCCACAGACTTTGATAGAGAGGGTCAGGTTATAGCAGATGAATTATTTATATATTTCAATGAAGAAAAGCCTGTATATAGACTTCTTTTAAATGAGTGGACTCCAGATGAAGTAAAAAAGGGTATGGAAGCCTTAAAGCCTAATATAGAAATGAAGTCCTTACAAGATGCTGGAATAGGAAGGCAATGGGCAGATTGGGTTATTGGGATAAATCTTACATCTGTGGCAACTTTGAGATATAAATTTGAAGATGTTAAGATGCTAAACATAGGAAGAGTGTTATTGCCAACTCTAAAGATAATATATGATAGGGATATGGAAATTGAAAACTTTGTGGCTACTACTTATTATAAGTTATCGGCTACCTTTAAGACTAAGGCTAACGAAGAGTACGAAGGTCTATATTATGAAAATGATTCAGAAAAATTTGAGGAAAAGTCTTATCTAAGTAATATAGGAAAATTACTACAAGGACAAAGAGCGGAGATAGTTGATAAGCAAACAGAGAAGAAAAGAGAATATCCACCTTATCTATTCAATTTATCAAATCTTCAAGGTCATATTACTAGTAAATTTAAAGGGTGGACTTCGGATAAGGTTTTAAAGGTTGCCCAGTCTCTTTATGAAAAAAAGTTTATTACTTATCCTAGAACTGCCAGTATTGTCCTAGAAGAAAGCTTAGAGGATAGAACAAGGAAGGTTTTGGAGAATCTTAAAAAGGGTCTACCATACGAAAATCAAATAAAATTTGCAAAAACTAAAAGGGTTTTTGATAATTCTAAGGTGGAGAGTCATAGTGCTATAGTTCCAACTTATATAAAACCAAGCGGCCTTAGTGCTGATGAAGCAATTGTTTATAATGCAGTGAAAAATAGATTTATAATGCAATTTATGCCTATTGCTGAATTTGAGGAAACAAAAATTAAGGCTAAGGTTTATGATGAAAATATTAAAGGCGTATTTGTTTCCAAGGGTAAAGTTCAAATTGTTGAAGGCTGGCGTGTGGTAGAAAAGATAGAAACTAAGGACACTATACTTCCTTTAGTTATGGAAAAGGAAGTAGTTGATATTGTAGGAAATAAAGTTAATACCGTAACAAAGAAGCCACCTAAAAATCATACAGAAAAGACTTTGCTAAGGGTTATGGAAACCTGTGGTAAGAGTTTAGGAAAAGAAGAAAATAATGATGAGGATGAAAACTCAACAGAAGATAATTCAGAGGAAACTTCAGAAGAATTAATGAAATCTATATTAAGTGGTTTTAGTATTGGAACACCAGCTACTAGAGCTGAAACTATTAAAAAACTTAAAGATATAGGATATATTACTACTAAAGGAAAAAACCTAACTTGTACAGAGTTAGGTAGGACAATGGTAGAGATGTTCCCTGTAAGGGATTTGTTTGACTTAGAATACACCGGTAAGCTAGAAAAAACTCTATCGGATATAGAAAAAGGAACTGTAGAAAAGGACACCTTTATTAAGCATATTTATGATTTTACTAGTAAATCTGTGGAAATTATAAAAAAGGATACATCAATGTTATCTAAAATAAAGATAGAGCTTTCTCCTGGGACGGTCAGTGTAGGTAATTGTCCTATATGCGGAAATCCAGTAGTGGAAGGAGAAAAAGGCTTTGGATGTAGTAACTGGAAGAATGGTTGTAAATTCACTATTTGGAAGAATGATAAATACATTGAATACTATGGTAAGAAGGTTACAAAAGAAATGGTAGAAATACTTCTTAAAAATGGCAAAGTAGGATTTAGAAATTTGAGAAGTAAGAAAGGAAATACCTTTGCTGCTTATCTTAGATATGAAAAGAATGAAGAAACAGGTTATTTAAGTTGGAAGATGGAATTTATTTAAAAAGATAAACAAGAAATTATATTTAAACTACAGATAATTAAAGTAGATTAATTATCAATTGATAATACATTGTGCAATAAAGTTATTGAGAAAACTCACAAATTAAGGGTAACTGAGTATTATAATAATATATTTTATCTGGTGTATGGCCATATTATTGTTGATTTTGGATATTAAGGAAAAAGATAATAGTGGTTGAACATTAGACTAAAGTCAATTGATAATGGAGGAAATTTATGGAGGAAAGAACAAGTATAGGTGTAGGAGTTAGTAAAAATACAATCTTAGTTAATGCCATTTTAGGAATAATCAAATTATTGGCAGGGATTATGTCTAGTAGTAATGCTATGATTGCAGATGGTATCCATTCTTTTTCTGATGTAATTAGTACTATAGGAGTAATAATAGGACTAAAGCTCTCTAATAAACCTGATGATAAATGCCATCCTTATGGACATGAAAGAATTGAAAGTATTTCTTCTTTGTTTTTATCTATAATGCTTTTTGTGGTTGCTATATCTATAGGATATTCCGGTATTAAAAATATTGTTTTAGGAGAAATAAAAAATCCAGGAATCCTTGCTATTTGGGCTGCTATATTGTCTATTATCGTTAAAGAGTGGATGTATTTTTATACAATAAAATGTGCTAACAAAATAAATAGTTCTGCTCTCAGAGCAGATGCTTGGCATCATAGATCAGATTCTTTTTCTTCAGTGGGAGCTTTAATTGGAATAATTGGAGCTAGAATGGGATGCCCAACTTTAGATTCAGTAGTTGCCATAGTTATTTGTGTTGTAATTATAAAAGTAGCTTGTGATGTATTAAAGCAAAGTGTAAATCAATTAATAGATACTTCTGCAGATGAAGAAATTATAAGTGATATCAATGAAAAACTTCAGACTATTGAGGGCGTAAGACATATTGACAGTATAAAAACGAGACAACATGCAAATAGAGTATATGTAGATGTAGAAGTGTCTGTAGATTCAAAACTTACAGTAGAAGAAGGACATGACATAGCAATAAACATACACCATGGTGTCGAAAAAAATCATAATATTAAGCATTGTATGGTTCATATTAATCCTTATAAGTATAATTAATATGAACATTAAACTAAAAGAATGAATTATATTTAACTTAAATAATTTTTTTGCTTAAATAAGAGTAAAAATACTATATGCAATATAATTTTGTATTGCATATAGTATTTTTTAGTAAGGGTTACGTTTAATTATATTCTATTTAAGTTCAAAAGATTGACAGTCTGTACATTCAACTACTGTAGGATTTTCTTCATGAGTTCCTACTTTAATTTGATTTAATGTACAGTAGTTTTCGTTACGATTGTTGTACTTGCAGTTGTTGATTGTACATTTAATAGATTCATTTTTATCCATTTTAATTCACTCCTTAAAAAGTTTTTGTATTAACTACAAAATTAGTATGGCTTTTATATTTGTTATTATTCATTGTAAAGTTTCTTAAAAATATAAAAATTTATTTTGTAGTGTAATTAGAACCAAATTGAGAACGACAGAATTCTATGAAATAGCCTTGAGGGTGCAGACAAACAGGACAGGATTTAGGAGCTTCCTTCCCTTCATATATATATCCACAATTAGTACAAAACCATTGAATTGATTCATCACGTCTAAATAAAGTATCTTCTTCTAATTGCTTAGCAAAATAATTAAATCTATCTCCATGAACTTTTTCTACAGAAGCTATGTTGCTAAATAATGTGGAAATAGCATTAAACCCTTCTTCTTTAGCAATTTTAGAAAAATTACTATAAACATCATCGTATTCTTCATACTCATTGTGATGAGCAGCTTTTAATAGCTTTAGAGTTGAATCATATAAGTCTACAGGATATGCACCATTTCCTATTTCTATATTATTTCCAGCTTCTTCTTTTAATTTTTGATAGAATTGATTAGCGTGAGCCATTTCTTGGTTTGCAGTATAATTAAATACTTGCTCAATTATATAAAGTCCCTCTTTTTTTGCAAAACTTGCAGCAATAGTATATCTATTTCTTGCTTGACTTTCACCAGCAAAGGATCTCATTAAATTAATGCGAGTTTCACTATCTTTAAAATTCATTTTTATTACCTCCAAATTTTTAAATCTTATTACTAAGTTTCCAAAAGTAGAGTAATTTTATTCATAACTTTTAAAAGTAAGTTAAATCAAGAGTTAAATTGATACGAGAACATTATCAGAGTTAGATTATATAAGTTGAAATAGT
Organism: Clostridium sp. UBA4395; assembly: GCF_002390995.1. Classification (NCBI taxonomy): domain Bacteria; kingdom Bacillati; phylum Bacillota; class Clostridia; order Eubacteriales; family Clostridiaceae; genus Clostridium; species Clostridium sp. UBA4395. The sequence goes on along the minus strand of NZ_DGRF01000054.1, from coordinate 110,499 downwards.
ATGTACTTAGAATCTGATAAAGATAAAGAGAGTATGAAGTAGAATTAAATGTTAATACAGTAGATATATGTACATTACTTCAATTTATAGACATTGATTTAAAATAGAGTGAAAGATATAATAAATCTATCTGTGGTTTTATATTTTCATAGCCAATGAAAATATGAAAAATTTACTACTGAGGGACAAAAGTAGTAATTAAAAATTTCAGGGAAGGTAGGAATAATATGAAATTAAGTATTATTAAAAGGGATTCAAGAGTTAAAGACTTTGATATGGAGAGAATACATATAGCCATTAAAAAGGCTTATGAAGAAGTCCATGGAAATGATTTTGTGTTTAAAGAACATTGGAGTGACTTAGAAATTAACATAGAAAAAACTATTATAGAGTTAGGAAAAGAAGAGCTGTTTATTGAAGAAATTCAAGACATAGTAGTTAAGGCTTTAAATAATAAAGATAAAACTGTATCAAAGGCCTATGAAGATTATCGTGAAAAGCGTAGAATTGCAAGAGATACTAATGGTGATACATATAAAAAATTAGATAAGGTACTTCAATGCTCTGATATTATGAACTCCAATGCTAATGTGGACGAGCATAGTTTTGGTGGTCGTAAATTTGAAAGTGCAAATGTAATATTAAAAAGGTATACCCTAGATAAGGTAATAAAGCCTGAAATAGCAAGGGCGCATATTGAAAATAGATTATATATACATGACTTAGATAGTTATGCTACGGGAATGCATAATTGTAGTTTCCCAGATATAAAGAAGCTGGTTAACAATGGATTTATTACTAGAAATGGGGATGTAAGAGGAGCTAATGGACTATCTACAGCATTTCAATTAGTAGCAGTAATATTCCAAATACAAAGCCAGGAACAATTTGGAGGTACAGGCAGTTGCCATATAGATTATGATTTAGAAGAGCAGGTTGATATATCTTTCAAAAAGCATTTTTCTGATGCACTTTTTTACTTTGAAAATAAAGAAGTAAGCTGGAAAGAGTTAGATTCTGAAATATGCGTAGAAAATAAAGAAGAGCTAAAGAAGAAATATACTAAGCTAACAGCTTTTGCATTAAGAGAGTTAGATAGAGAGGGTATGCAGTCAGCTCAAGGCTTATACCATAATCTGAATACACTAGAATCGAGACCAGGTTCCCAAGTACCATTTACATCTATAAATTTAGGAAGAAGAACTACAGTTGCTGGTAGAATGCTTACTAGATGGCTTATGCTTGCTAGTATAGATGGAATAGGAAAACATCATAAAACAAGTATATTCCCAATAGCAATCTTCCAATATAAAAAAGGGGTTAATGATACAGAAGAAACTCCAAACTATGACTTAAAGAAGTTAGCTATAGAATCTATGTCTAAAAGAATATATCCTAACTGGGTAAACTGTGATTGGAGTAAGAATGTAGAAGATTTAAGTAATCCGGATACAGCTATGGCAACTATGGGATGTAGAACCTTAGTTGGATTTGATAGACATGGTATGGGATATTCAAAGGTAGGAAGAGGAAATGTTACTCCAGTAACAATTAATTTGGTAAAAATAGGTATAAAACATGGGATATGTTTAGGAGAAAGAGAAGAAGCTAATCTTGAAGGTTTTTGGAATGAATTAAATGAGCTTTTAGAACTTTCAGCTACAGCCTTAGTAGATAGATTTAAATATATATGTTCACAAAGTGCTAAATCAGCCCCTTTCATGTATAGAAACAAAAGTATGTTAGGTGGAGAATATGACTCAGACACTTGTATTTATGATGTAATGAAACATGGAAGCCAAGCTATAGGATATGCAGGTATTGCAGAAATGTGTCAAGCTCTCTTTGGAAAAGATCATGGTGATGATAAGGATGTTCATAAGTTTGCATTATCAGTGGTAGAAAGAATTTCAAGGTTTGCAGAGGAAGCTTCAGAAAGATACAATTTAAACTTTGGTTGTTATGCAGCGCCAATTGAGTCTACTTGTGGAACTATAATAACAGGAAATAGAGAAATTAAAGGTTTAAGGGATGAATTTGGAGTTATAAAAAATGTAACGGACAGGGAGTGGATAACTAATTCACATCACATACCAGTTTGGAAAAATATAGATGTATTTACTAAGTTACAACTTGAGGCTCCATTTACTAAGTACCCTACTTCAGGATGTATAACTTATGTAGAGTTAGATAGTTCAGTAGTAGAAAATCCAAAAGCAATAGAGCAAATCATAGATTATGCCTTTAGCTTAGACATTCCGTATTTAGCTTTCAATTTTCCTATAGATACTTGCTTAAAGTGTGGCTATCAAGGAGAATTTAATGATAGATGTCCAATTTGCCATAGCGAAGAAATAGAACAACTTAGAAGAGTTACAGGATATTTAACTACAGATTATCGCAACTTTAATAAAGCTAAGCAAGCTGAAGTTAAAGAAAGATTTAAACATAGTACTATAACTAAGCTATAGGAAGGAAAATAAAATTGATTGATACTATAAGATTAATAGGATATAATTCTTGTTCTTTAAATGAGGGAGTAGGTCTTAGGGAAGTATGCTATATAGCGGAATGCACTCATAAGTGTCCCGGATGCCATAATGAAAAGTATTGGTATGAAGAGGGAGATTTATATAAAATAGATGAGGTTGTAGATAAGCTTACTAAAAATCCAATTACAGATATAACTATAAGTGGTGGAGATGGGCTAACTGTCCAGTATGAAAATACTCTAGAATTACTTAAGAGGTTAAAAGAAAAATGTAATAAAAATATATGGTTATATACAGGATATACTTGGGAGCAGTTATTTTCATTGAATAAAGCTGAAGTTTTAAAATATATAGATGTAATTGTAGATGGAAGATTTGAAATAAGCGAAAGGGATGTAACTCTAAAATTTCGAGGAAGTAGCTCACAAAGAATTATAGATGTTAAAGAAAGCCTTAGGGAAAATAATGTTAAAGAATTTAAGTTATAAAAATTAATATAAGAGCATTAGAAAGAGGAGAGACGCAATGAGAACAAGAGGATTTGAAATAGTTACAGGTGAGAAAAGAAAGCATCCACAGGAAGACATACAGTTACCAACAAGGGGAAGCAAGCATGCTATAGCCTATGATATATATTCACCTATAGATGTAGTTATAGAGCCTATGGGTAAGCAATTAATATGGACAGATGTAAAGTCATATTTTCAACCAGGGGAAGCTTTGATTATTAATGTTAGAAGTTCTATGGGAAGTCATCCAGTTTTAATGGCTAATGCTCAAGGCTGGGTAGAGTGTGACTATTATAACAATCCTAAGAATGATGGAAATTTGGGAATAAATCTTTTAAATCTAGGAAAAGAGCCTTATATAATTAAAAAAGGTGATAGAATAGCTCAAGCTATGTTTATACCTTTCTTAGTAAGTGATAACTGTAATACTGAAGAGGAAAGAGTTGGAGGTTTTGGTAGTACAGGTAAATAATAAGTTTTAATTGGTGTATTTATTTTTTAGAACAAGGGCACTATATTCTTAATCTTTTATTAACGCTTATAAAGGTAGGGATATAGTAAATGAAAAGAACTATGATAACAGTAGTAAGTTGGACTTTAATTATTTCAGCTATTTCTATGGTATATTTTTTTAACATTATTGAAAAAAAAGAAAATGAACCATTTGTAGAAGCTATGGTAAGTGATAATTTATTAGTTAATAATAAAATCATTGAGCATATAGGCTTAGCAGAAGAAGCTTTAAGGGAGTTCGGGGCTATGAGTAGTGAAGAAGCTGCAAAGCTTTGGGCAAAGGGAATGATGACTAGAAATGGAGTACTTCAATACGCTGTTATGAATGAGGAACTTCAGCAAGATTTTAAAAATCATCTTTCTAATGAAAATAATACATCATGGGTAACAGGGACTTCAAGTCCATGGATTACTAGCTATGAAATCATAGACCAAGTTGATGTAAGTAGCAAGGTTAAATTGTATAAGATAAAATTCAATTTAACTACAGCAGAGGGCAATGAGAAACCAGTCTATAACACATTAACTATAATGTACAATAATAATAATAATAAATGGGCTATTTCAAGTATAAGGTAGATTAACTTTGTAGCTAAATATATTATAAAGAAGTTCTTATTTATGGCGATATATAAGAACTTCTTTTGTTTCGAGGTTTATTGTAGTAAATAAGCTTAAAAAATAGTATAATTGTGTAGCATAAGTTAATAATGTGGAAATAAACAATAAACTTAAGTATTAAATAAGTAATGTTGATATATAATTTAGAACATAGAAAAATTTAAAATGTAAAATAAGGGAGATAATTATGAAAATAAAACTAAACTCCAATATTGCTAAAAGAACTATATCTAATATTATTGTAGTTTCAGTAGGGATTATACTGTTTTTTATAATAAAAAATCTAGGAGGTATTTTTAATAAAGTAGGAGAAGTAATTAAATTATTAATGCCATTTATATATGGTTTTTCTATGGCATATTTATTAGCTATACCATTAAAGTTTTTAGAAAATAAAGTTCTTAAATTTATGGACAAGAAAAATCAGTACAAAGCAAAAAGGTTTATTTCAATAACTATTACTTATATATCTGCAGCTATATTAATTAGTATTGTATTTTCTATATTAGTTCCAGAGCTAAGTCGTAGTATATATACACTTTTAGAAAATATACCTGACTATATTAAGGCTCTAGAGGAATACATAAATAATATAGTTATAGCTTTAAATTTAAATGGTGATATGGTAGAAGATATAGTAAAAGATTTTAATAGCATATCTAAGTATATAACAAGTATTGCGGGCACAGCAGTGTTAGATTTATTCCAATTCTCTGCTAATATTACTCAATATATACTAAACATATTTATAGCAACAATTATATCTATTTATTTATTAGCAGGAAAAGAAAAATTTTTTGCACAGATTAAAAAATTCTTATATGCTATGTTACCGGAGAAACCTGTAAAATATGTAATAGAGCTAACTAGGTCTAGTCATAAAACTTTCATAGGTTTTCTTGGTGGTAAGTTGTTAGATTCATTAATTATAGGAATCATATGCTTTGTGGGTATGAAGATATTTAAAATGCCATATCCACTTCTTGTAAGCTTTATAATAGGAATAACTAACATTGTCCCGGTATTTGGACCATTTATAGGAGCAGTTCCTAGTGTTATAATTATATTTATTGCTAGTCCAATTAAGGCATTATGGTTTATATTATTTATTTTAGTGCTTCAACAGTTTGATGGAAATATATTAGGGCCTAAGATTTTAGGAAACTCCACAGGATTGACTGCATTTTGGGTAATGTTTGCCATACTTTTAGGAAATGGATTATTTGGAGTGGTAGGAATGATATTAGGAGTTCCAACATTTGCTGTGATTTATTCAATTATAGTAAGTGTAATTAATAATGCACTAAAGGAAAAGGGATTGCCAGTAGAAGCTAAGGAGTATGCAGCTCCAGAAAATAAAATTAAATTTTAGAAAATGTACATTAATATGTTGAGATATGAGGTAGATCTACATCTCAACATATTTTTATTTTATAGTCTTAAGTTTGTTACAAATTCTAGTGAAAAATAATCCATATTTCAATAATAATATAATGTAAAGAACACATTTCAAAATAATTACAGATATTAATATTGTTAATAAAGGAAATATGATGTATAATTTAACTGAAAATATAAAAATGAGGTGTTAATTATGGATTTTATGTCCTTTGAAGATGTTATAGCTAAAATTCAAGGTGTAACTCATAGTAAAGTAGTATATAATGAGGATGAAGTAGAAGAGGTTCATATAATTGCAAATACTACAAGATCACCTAAACAGATTGTAAGAGACATCGAATCAGCACTTCTTGCGATATTTAATTATAGAATAGATAGAAAATTAATTAGTATAGCTCAAATAGATACTGGGGAAACGAAGTCTATAAAGAGAATTAGATATGAAGGTATTTCTTTAGAAGTTAAAGATAATAACGTAAGATGTGAAATTAGATTAAATATGGATGATGATGAGTATACGTCTACGCAAACTGCAATTGGAACAAGTATTAATAGACTTAAGGTAGTAGCTAAAGCTACTGTGTCAGCTGTAGAAGAAATAATTGGACAAGTCTCTGTTTTTGATGTAGAGGATATAGTAGTAAATTCAATTAGAAATATATCCTATGTAACCGTTATTGTAAATATGATAAATGACATTGCAGAAGAAGTTCTTATAGGAACTGCCATTGTAAGAAATGATGTAAATGAGGCAATAGCAAAGGCCACTCTTGATGCAATAAACAGAAGAATAGAAAAATAGTTAAACTGGTTTAATGGCCGATTATATTTAAATTATATTTAAGTTTTATTTATCTTCCCTTAGCGGAGTGGAAATTATGACAGATTTTTAGCGGATCTTTGTTAATTTGCATATAAGGGGGATTTTATAATGAAAAACATGAAAAAAGTTATGCCAGCTTTAATAGCTTTAATAGCTTTAGCAATGGGTGGTGGTTCAACTATCACTTGGATATTTTAATAGTTAAGATTAATAAATAATCGGCCTTAAATATATCGGAGGAATAAGATGAATAGTATATCTTTAAAACAAAAAAGATTTTTTATTTTAATTTATTTAGTTACTGTAATTTCTTTTATAATTCCTATAATGAATGGGAAAATGGAAATTGAAGTTGGTAATTTTACAAATATTATAGTATTCATAATTTTAACAGCAATTACAGAATCATTTACAGTATCATTTAAGAATATGTCTTTTAGTACAAGTTTTGCTGTAACTATAGCTTCCTTTGTGTTATTTGGAACGTTTGAATGCATTATAATTCTTATATTAGGATTTTTATGTAGAGTAATTAAGGTTGATGAAAATATATATAGATATAAATATAAACATGTATTTAATACTCCATTATATGGAACAATATTTAATTGTTGTGCGTTAATATTACCAGTTGTAGTTGGTAATTTTTTTTATAAAACCTTAGGTGGACAATTTAGTCTAAGCTTTATAGTTAGAAATATAGGACCATTGATAGTATTTTGTTTTGCTTTCATAATAGTTAATAGTTTAATAATGTCTATATTAATGTCTATAGTTACAAATAAGAATGTAGTATTCTGTTTTACGGGTAATATAAGAATGGGAATATTAAATTCTGTAGTTATGATTCCAGTAGGAATTTTATTAGCACTAGTATTTATTAAGTATGGTTATTTAGGCATAGCATTCATAACATTTCCATTATTGTTAATTAGATATACTCTATTACTATATTCAGATTCAAAATCTCAGTTTATTGATACTGTTGAAGCCTTAATGAATGCAATTGATGCTAGGGATCAATATACAGAAGGACATTCTAGAAGGGTTGCAGAGATATCTGTAGCCATTGGAAAAGAGTTAAAATATAATCAGTGGAGTATTGAAGAATTAAATATAGCTGCTATGCTGCATGATGTGGGTAAAATTGGAGTTAGTGATGCTATTTTAAATAAACCAGGAAAGTTAACGGATGAGGAATTTGATGCAATAAAGGAGCATCCGGAGATAGGAATTAAAATAATTAAGGATATTAAAAATATTGATTATGTTTATCCTGTAGTTAGAAACCATCATGAAAGGTATGACGGAAAAGGATATCCAGATGGTAAAAAAGGTAATGAATTACCTTTAAATGTTTACATAGTTCAACTAGCAGATACGGTGGATGCTATGGCATCTGATAGGCCTTATAGGAAAGGACTTTCGGAAAGTATTATTTTAGAGGAAATTAAAAAATATTCAGGTACTCAATTTCATCCTAAGGTGGCAGAAACTTATTTAAGAATTGTAGAAAAGAATGGTGGAAAGTTGCCTTAATATAATAATTAAAAATAATTTAACTTAAAATATTTTACATATATGGGGGATAGCTATGTTCTTATTTTCAGTGATTCTTGGAGTAGTATTAGGATATTTGCTAAAAGGAAATATAGAAAATTTAAATAATCTCGAAATTAAAGGATGGTGGCTTATAGCCCTAGGGTTTTTAGTGGAATTTATAATGAAGATTTTTCTTAAATCAGGAAACCTTCAAATTGGAAGTTTAACTTATGTTTTAAATATAGTAATGTATAGTTGTATAATGGCATTTATATATATCAATAGAAAATATAAAATGATTTTAGTGATTGGGATAGGACTTTTATTGAATATAGTGGTTATATTCGGAAATGGATGTACTATGCCTATTAGTACAAAGGCTATGGATATATTAAATGTAAGTGGACCAGTAGAAACTAAAGGTTTATATTCTATTATTAGTGCAGAAACAAAGTTTAAATTTCTAGCAGATGTAATACCATATAAGTTATGGAAGTATGGGGGGATAGCCAGTATTGGAGATATTGTATTATCTATAGGTATCATTGGTATTATAGTAAAGGGAATGAAGCTTAGGGCAGATTAAAATAAATATAAAATTATATATTTAATTCTTATAGAACACCTTTTAGGTGTTTTTTGCATATTACATAGAATAGTAAAATATAATCGTTGAAGAAGAAAATGGGTATAAATTCAAGCAGTTTCAAGTAAAATTCAAGTTATATTTAAAAAAGTGTATTGACTACAAATTAACAATAATATATATTTATACCATGGGTAAAAAAGGATTTACATAAAGTTATAACATAACTCAATTGAGAAAATTGATAAGGGGGATGAAATATGGCGTTAAAGGTAAATAATCTTGCTAAGAGCTATGGTGATAAACTGGTAGTTGATAATTTAAATTTTTCCATAGAAGAACCGGGAGTTTTTGGATTATTAGGAACTAATGGTGCAGGAAAAACTACTACCATAAGAATGATGCTAGGAATGTTGAAAAAAGATAATGGTACCATTACTTGGAATGAGAAATCGTATAATTCTAAAGAAGTTTCAACAGGGTATTTAGCAGAAGAGCGTGGTATATATTCAAAATTTACTGTGTTAGATCAATTAATATACTTTGGTGAGTTAAAAGGAATGACTCGCAAGGAGGCGTTAAAAAGTATTGAATATTGGCTTGAAAGATTAGAAGCTACTGAATATAGAAATAAAAGAGCAGAGCAATTATCTAAGGGTAATCAGCAGAAAATACAATTTATTGCAGCCTTAATATCTAATCCAGAAGTACTAATTTTAGATGAACCTTTAAGTGGACTTGATCCAGTAAATACAGATTTGTTTAAAGATATAATTAAGGAAGAAATAGCAAGAGGTAAATATATAATAATGTCAAGTCACCAAATGAGTACTATAGAAGAGTTTTGTGAGAATCTTGTTATACTTAATAAAGGCAAAACTGTGTTAAGTGGTAACTTAAAAGAGATTAAAAAAACTTATGGAAGAAATCACTTAATTTTAAGTTGTGATGGAGATATAAAAGAACTATTGGAAAAAGCTAATATGAAAATTTTAAATGAAAATCAAGATTATATAGAGTTAAGTATTAATAGTGAAGATGAAGCTACGAGTTTACTTAAAGAAATATTAAGTAGAAATATTCAAGTTATTAGATTTGAGCTTAGGGAACCAACTCTTCATGAAATATTTATTGAAAAGGTAGGTGAGTAGAATTGAGTATGGATAATTTCTGGAAGGTTACAAAATTCACTGTAGCTCAACAAGTTAAGGGTAAGGCATTTAAGATTTCTACCACCATAATATTGATAGCGGTGCTTATATTAACATCATTAGTAAACTTTATTCCCGCAATTTTTGGTAAGGATGATGACAGTAAAGAGGCAACTAATGGTAGCAAAGAAATAGGAATAGAGACTGCTTATTATATGGATGACTCTGACCTGAAGGTAGATTTAGAGTCAGGATTAAAAGTAGCTTTTCCAAATTTAAAATTTAAAAAGGCTACAGAAAGTAGAGAGGCTATATTAGAAAAACTTAAAACTTTAGAAGATAAGATGGTTTTAGTTTCTATTAGTAATGAAAACATAGGATATTACGTGGAGGTAATAACACCCACTAGTGATGCTGTGTCTTCAGATGATGGACAAATACTAGCGGAAACTATATCTAGTATTTTAAATAATAGTAGATTAATTAAGGCTGGAGTATCACAAGAAGAGCTAGGAAAATTATCTACACCTATAAACACTCAAGTATTTACTGCAGGTGATGAGGATGATACCTTGGAAGATATGATAATAAAAATGGTATTTCCTATGGTAGCATGTATGCTACTATTCTATATAATTTATTTTTATGGATATTGGGTTGCCAGCTCTATAGTTGCAGAGAAAACCTCAAGAGTAATGGAATTATTACTTACATCAACTAAACCAATGGAACTTGTTGTAGGTAAGTGTGTTGGTATGGGATTCTTAGCAATAACTCAGTTTGCATCTATATTACTAACTGCCTATATATCCTTTGTAGGAAGTGGAGCTATAGTTAAGAAGTTTATAGATACATCTGCAAATATATTTGATATATCAGCAGTACTTGGAAAAATTCCGGTGATACAAGTGGTATTAATAATACTGTTCTTCATATTAGGATATGTATTGTATGCTATTATAAATGCTTTAGTTGGTGCAACTATAAGTAAGTTAGAAGATTTAAATACAGCTATAATGCCAGTATCATTTATTTCAATAATAGGTTTTTACCTAGCATATGCAGCAATAATGTCACCAGAATCAGTGATAGGAACCATTGCAACCTATGTACCATTTTCAGCACCATTTTATATACCATCTATGATTTTGTCAGAAACAGTAGGTATAGTTCAAATGGGAGTTTCATTATTAATATTAATAGCAACAATTATAGTGTTGACTCTATTTACAGCTAGAGTATACTCTGTAGTAATACTTCATACAGGTAATAGACTAAAAATAAAAGATCTATTCACCATATTTAATAATGAAAAATAATATAACAAAATTATAAGTTTAAAGCTAACTAAGAATAAAATTGTAAAAGATTATTCCTAGTTAGCTTATCTTATCTAAATGTAGTATGAGTAGACGGTTCATTTTCTCCGTATGGAGAATGCTCATTAGCTTTATTTTTAACACCTTCTTGGTATTTAGGGGATATTGGATCAGATTTTAGTGAAGTGGTTTTTTTATTTTTAGTTTTACAAGAATTTTTAGACATAATACTTCCTCCTTAATATAAGTAATATTATCATTTGTAGAATTACATAAAATAATACTAGTAATATATTGTATATATGGTAGTAGTGTTATAATAAAAATTCATGTTATTGTATTATTTATCTAAGTCTAATTTATTTATAATATCATCATAGGTTGTCTTAGTATTCTTTGAATGTTTGTAGTTAATGTAATAATGGGAAGGGCTTGAGTCCAATATGATTTCAATGAAGGGACCCTCTTTGCTAGCTAAGAATAGCTTAGCTTTAATATTATTTTCTAGACTATAATTTCCTTTTTGGATTCTACCCATGCCTATGCCGCCTGTCCTAATAAGAGTTTTAGGCATTTCATTTACTAGAGAAATACTTTTTATTTTATCCTTTGGAATTGAAGCATTAACTCCACTATATATTTTTATAGAAGTATCAGTGATTGTTACTTTAGTTGAGAAATAACCAATAGCCATTATAGGTATACAAGTTATCAGCATAATAAATATAACTATTACTAATACAATTTTTGTTTCTTTACTAGAGTTTGGATTATGGTCAAAGCGTTGACAATAATAAATAGAATGCAGTAGTACAATTACAGTTAGAACTATAAAAATAGCTAAAGAAATATTAAAAAAATAATTTAATAGAAATCCAATAATATTCAAACTAGAGATAAAAAAGAATGTTTTACTCATATAATTTCCTAAGGTTTCAATTTCCACATTTGCTTTTTCTTCTTTATTCATAGTGTTGTATCCTGAGATTAGCCAATACCACTTTAATTTACTTATGCATATTCCAATACCAAAGAATAAGGATGCAACAATTAAAAGTGCAATACTTATTCCCATAGAAACACCTCCTAAATATAGTATATAATATTATATACAAATTATATGATTAGTTAAGAATTATATCAAGAAAATAATGTAATAATTACAAAATATGAGAAGTAGAATTTAAAATGTATATGTTACATTAAAAAATATGTTAAATAAGTATTGACTATGTTTGTTGAGTATTATATTATTAAGAAAATTAAAATATTTATCCCAATAAGTATTAAAATTAAATTTAGATAATTAAGAGATGTTATTTAGGGTAGAGGAGCTTTTACCAAAAGTATTCTTGAGAAGTGGGCACACGATGATACAAGAGGAAAGGGGAGAAAAGCCGAAGAAAATAACCTGGCAAGGATATTCTCTGGGATAGTACAAAATATGTGCTATACTGCCACTATGAAAATAGTGGAGAGCTACAAAGTAACACCTGTTGTGTTCATAGTGAATTAAAATGAGCGTGACAAAGGTGTTCCTTTGTCCGCCTTTTTTTATTTTGGTACATAAGTACCCAAATAAATATTACTCTCATAAACTTATAGTGGGGAGCTGAAAGGAGAATTTACTATGAACTTATTTGGAACAATGAATGTTAGAGAAAACAATCTTTTTGTGGGTGGAATTAATACTTTAGAGCTGGTTAAGAAATTTGGAACTCCTCTTTACGTCATGGATGAAGAGCAAATTAGAGATAACTGTAGAAGATATATGAAAGCTATGGGTGCAAAAATAAATAATAACAAAGTAGCTTATGCTGGAAAGGCGTTTTTAACTAAGGCTATTGTTCAAGTTATGAAGAATGAAGGACTATGCTTGGATGTTGTATCAGGAGGAGAAATTTACACTGCGATAGTCAGTGAATTTCCTATGGATAAAGTATATTTTCATGGAAATAATAAAACTATGGAAGAGATAAAACTAGGAATAAAAGCGGGTGTTGGAACCTTTATTGTGGACAATATGATGGAATTAGAGAATATTAATAATATATGTGAGGTTTATGGAAAAACTCAGGATATATTACTTAGAATAATTCCGGGAATTGAGGCACATACTCATGAATATATCAAGACTGGACAGATTGATTCTAAGTTTGGATTTACTCTTTTGGAGGATAATATATTTAGAGTAGTAAAGAGTATAAGTGAGCTTGAGAATATAAATTTAAAAGGACTTCACTGTCATATAGGATCTCAGATATTTGATATAGAACCATATAGAGAAGCTGTAAGGATTATGATTAATTTAATGAATAATATTAATAATCATTTTGAAATTACTATGACAGAACTTAACCTAGGTGGAGGTTTTGGTATATATTATGGTGAAGGTGACGATCCCAAAACTATAGAGGAATATTGTGCTGGAATTTTAAATGAAGTAGAGAGTTGTAGTAGAAAATTACAGATGAAAAATCCTAATATAATAATAGAACCAGGTAGAAGTATAGTTGGAAATAGTGGAATCACTTTATATACTATTGGAGGAGTTAAAGAAATTCCTAATATTAAAAAATATGTATCTGTAGATGGGGGAATGACAGATAATATAAGACCATCATTATATAGTGCACAGTATCAAGGATTAATAGCCAATAATGTAGAAAATAATGAAGAAGCTATGGTTACTATTTCTGGTAAATGTTGTGAATCAGGAGATGTATTAATTAATGATATAAGTCTTCCAAAGGTAAAAAAAGGTGATATATTAGCAGTGCTTTCTACAGGAGCCTATTGCTATTCCATGAGTAGTAATTATAATAAGATTCCTAAGGCACCAGTGGTTTTAGTTGGAAAATTAGGACCAAGGCTCATATGTAAAAGAGAAACCTACGAAGATATGTTAAGAAATGAATTAGATTTAGACATTATATAGTAATTAATTTTAGCTTATAACAAGAGATACAGGTGAAAGGAAATGAAAATATAAAAAGGGAGTGATATAAACACGGGGATACTAAAAAAGTATCCTCGTGTTTATCACTCCTTTTTAGTTACCTACTGGGTGTTCAGTAGCGCTAGTATCTACAGTTACAGCAGAAGTTTTAGAAACTAATTTTCCATTTTTGCTTTTAAATATTTCAGTTGATATAATATAGTCCATTATATTGTTAATTTCTGTAGGTGATATACTATCTTTAACAGAGTTAACTGTAAGATTAAATTTATTTTCCGTTTCATCCTTAAAGGTCATAACTAATTTTTTTTCCATTATTAATCCTCCTTATTTTTTAGAATTATAATTATGAGAGAGTAGAAATTTTTTATCTTTAGCCTTCATTCAAAGTATAATCATCTAGTTTTTTAATTTCTGTAGGTTGACTTATTAGTACAGATCCAATTACTATGCCTAAATTGTAGACCTCTTCATCAGTAGCAGATCCACTTACCTTTGAAAATTTTTGACTTTGAATTTTCGGACTACCATCCTGGTTTTGTCCCTTTGTATATTTAATAACTAAGGCTGTATTATTTTTAGTATTTGTTATTGCCATAGTATCAACTCCTTTCAATGAACATATATGCATTTGAAGATAAAAGTGGAAAATAATTATAAAACTTTGAAATTTAGAAACATAATATAGTAAAATTAAGAAGATGAATATTTAATAAGTCATTATTTAAAAATATATAGATAAGTGTATAGAGTGTTATAATAAGTGATTTGAATTTAGGAGGAAATAATGAAGAGAATTAGAGATTATGAAGTTACTGTAGGAAAATTACCAAGGGGAGAAAAAAATAAAATTACTGATGTAAAAGGAGTAAGGGTAGGTCATGTTACATTAAAAGATGGAGATGTAAACACAGGAGTAACAGCTATATTACCCCATGATGGAAATCTATTCAAGGATAAAGTATATGGAGCTGTTCACGTAATAAATGGTTTTGGAAAGACTGTAGGAACCATACAATTAGAGGAGCTTGGAACAATTGAAACACCAATTATGCTTACAAATACTTTAAATGTAGGGACAGTAAGTCAAGGATTAGTCAGATATATGCTTTCAATAAACACTGATATAGGTGTTGAAACAGGAACTATTAACCCTATAGTTGGAGAATGTAATGATGGATATCTAAATGATATTAGAGGACTTCATGTTAAAGAAGAGCACGTATTTGAAAGTATAAATAATGCATCTACAGATTTTTTAGAAGGAGCAGTAGGAGCAGGAACTGGAATGAGTTGCTTTGGGTATAAGGGTGGCATAGGATCTTCTTCTAGAAAAATAAATATAAAAGATGAAGAATATACACTAGGTGTATTGGTACTATCCAATTTTGGAATCAAGGAAGATTTTATACTTAATAACAATGATATAATATCCATGTTATATGGTAATAACATAGATATAAATGTGACTAACTCAAACTGTAATATAGATAATTTGGAAAAGGGATCTATTATGATAATTTTAGCTACAGATGCTCCGCTATCCCCAAGACAATTGAAAAGAGTGGCAAAGAGAAGTATTGTGGGTATAACAAGATTAGGTTCTTATCTTGGAAATGGAAGTGGTGATATAGCAATTGCTTTTAGTACAGCTAATAAAATTAAACATTATGAGGAATGTGTAACTAGTAAAGTTAAAGTAATTAATGAAAATTATATCGATTTCTTTTTTAGAGCAGCTGCAGAAGCTGTAGAGGAGTCAGTTCTAAATTCTCTAATTACAGCCGACACAGTTATTGGTCGAAATGGAAATAGAAGAGATGGATTGTCTAAATCTTTAGATTAATAAACAGGATTGTATATAAGAATTAGAGCATAAGTCACTTAAAATTATTGACATGAAATATATTAAATGATAAATTATTTATAATAGGATTTATTTACACAGGAGATGGTTGTAGTGAAATACTTGTCAAATAGAAAATATGAACATCATCATAGATGCAAGGTCTTATAATTATGGTTTTAAAATTAAGCCATAGATAGGGCCTATTTGTGCGAAGGCAATTGTATCTATGGAGTTATTGAGTTTATATCTCTAAGGATACTAGTTGTCTTTAGAGATTTTTTTATAGTATGAAAGCTTCAGATTTTCAGATGAATATTATATAAGTTTTATAAATTAAGGAGAGATTGATATGAGTACAAAAATAACAAAGCCTAGTATATTGCCAGGATTTATGGAGCTTACTCCAAGAGAGCAAGTAGCCTTTAATAATGTTTATGATGTCATTAGAAGAAATTATGAGTCTTTTGGATTTCTACCTATAGACACTCCTATAATTGAAAAAAGTGAAGTACTACTTGCTAAAACTGGTGGAGATACAGAAAAGCAAATATATACTTTAACTAAGGGTAGTACAGAGATGGCATTAAGATTTGACTTAACAGTACCACTTGCACGTTATGTAGCTCAACACATGGAAGAAATAGCCTTTCCATTTAAAAGATATCAAATTGGAAAAGTCTATAGAGGTGAGAGGAATCAGAGGGGTAGATTTAGAGAATTTTATCAGTGTGATGTAGATGTAATTGGAAATGGAGCATTAAGCATAGTAAATGATGCTCAGATTCCTAGTACTATATATAAAATATTTAAAGAGTTAGGCTTTGATAACTTTAAAATAAGAATTAATAATAGAAAAATCCTAGATGGATTTTTAAGAAGTTTAAATATAGATAATTATATAGAGGTATTAAGAGTTGTAGATAAAATTGAAAAGATTGGAGAAGCCAAGGTCAGAGAAGAATTAGAGGAATATATAAAAACCAGTGAAGGAATAGATGAGGTTATTAAATTTATAACTATAGAAGGTAGCAATGAGGAGAAGATTCAGTTCTTAAAAAATAGTTCAGTGACCAACGAAAGATTTTTAGAAGGTGTTGAAGAATTAGAAACTGTAAATAAGTATATAAAAGCTTTTGGAATTCCTGATAAAAATTATGTAGTTGACTTTAAGATAACTAGAGGATTAGATTATTATACTGGAACAGTATATGAAACATTCTTAGATGATTATCCAGAATTTGGTTCAGTGTGTTCAGGTGGTAGATATGATGATTTAGCCCAGTTCTATACGGATAAGAAGCTTCCTGGAGTTGGTATATCTATTGGATTAACAAGATTATTCTGGAGTTTTATGGAAAGCAATATTATAGATTTAAATAGTAATTCACTTATAGATGTTTTAGTGATACCAATGGACGAAGATTTTGATTATGGTATTGAAGTTTGTAATCAATTAAGACAATCTGAGATTAAAGTTGATATTTACCTTGAAGGTGGAAAGTTTGCTAAAAAAATGAAATATGCAAATAAATTAGCTATACCATATGTTATTATCATTGGTGAAGATGAGAAAACATCTAATAAAATACTTTTAAAAAATATGGAAAATGGTGAGCAACAATTAGTATCTATAGAAGAATGTATTTCAATTTTAAATAGTAGATAATTATAATGGTGGTATTAAAATCTAATAAATGATATAACATTTTTAGTATAAAAATGATTAGAGTCAATTAACTCTAATCATTTTTTATTTAAGTATTATTTAAATGCTTTTATATATGAAGACATTATGTATTCTCCAACTTTAAGATTATGTCCCCACTTTTCCTCATATTCCTTAGGAACGGCTTTAGTAGTTATATTAATTTCTTTAAAACCTGAGTTTTTTAAGTATACTTCTAATTCTTCAACTGAAGAAGCACCGGTAACTCACCCGCAATATAAGGATTCATCCGCCTTCATGTCCTCTGTAAGTTCCCTCATTAAAACTATATCAGAAATTGCAATACGTCCACCAGGTTTTAGAACTCTATATATTTCATCATAAACCCTTTGTTTATTTGGAGATAGATTTATAACGCAGTTAGAAATAACTACATCCACAATGTTGTCTGCTACAGGTAAGTTTTCAATCTCGCCAAGTCTAAAATCTATATTTTTATAGCCGTTTTGAGAGGCTGCCATTCGAGCTTTTCTTAACATTTCATGAGTCATATCAACTCCAATTACAAAACCAGTAGGACCAACTTTTTTTGAAGCTAGAAAACAATCAAATCCACCGCCACTTCCCAAATCTAAAACAGTTTCATTAGGACTTAAGTTAGATATAGAAAGAGGATTACCACAGCCAAGTCCCATATTTACTCCTGAAGGTACAGAGTTTATTTCTTCTTCAGAGTACCCTATTTTATTTGAAATTTCTACTGCGGACTTTTTAAGAGATATTTTACTAGTGCTACAGCAACTATTTTTATCTGTCTTTCCGAGAGCTATGTTTTTATAGCTTTCACGAACAGCATTTTTTATTAGTAGGTTTTTACTTGGATTCATATAAAACTCTCCTTAATTATTTATTAAATAGTAGGGTAAGCAATAATTAGTATATTATGCATTTTATTATACTATATAAAATGGCTTATTTATACTTAGTAGTAGATAAAATGGATTAATATATAATAAATCAATGTGATCTTAAATCATAATTTGATTATAAAATCAATGAATATATAGTTAACAAAATATAAATTTTAAATAAAATTAAGAATAATTAGGTATACGAAATTAAAAATTTTGTTATACTTTATTTTTGAAATAATGTAGATATTTGGATTATTATGGATTTACATGTTGAAAAAATACAGAGTATATGGATAAAAAATCAATAAAAAGTATTTTTATGTAATATATTAGTGTTTATGGAAGAAAAATCAGATAATTTTTTTATTGAAATAAATTCTTATACTGTTAATATATTCTTAAAAGTATATAAAATAATTAACATAAGTTAATAAGTTTATATACATATCACATAAGGTTAAGAAAATTATATATCAAGGGGGTAATTTAATGAACTTTAAAAAGGGCATATCTGTTGGACTAGCTCTATCTTTAGTGTTAGGTTCAACAATGACAGCGTTTGCTGCTCCTAATGAACTAGTTAAGTCTTTGGGAGAAAGTAAAGAAAAACTAATGGTATTACAGGCTCAGATAAAACAAGAGCCAGCACTTCAAACAATTAAAGACTCTGATGAAGTTAGAGTTATAGTAGAGTTAGACAGTGAGGCAGTACTTGAAAAGGCTACTAAAAAGGGGATAAAACTTGATGAAATGAGTAAATTTGAAGTTGGTAAACTTCAAAGCCAAGTTTTAAAAGAACAACGATCATTACAAAGTAAAATCAGTTCTAAAGGAATTAAATTTGAAGTTATAAATAGCTTTACTAATGTAGCTAATGGATTTAGTATGAAAACTACATTAGGACAAGCTAAAAATCTTGAAAGTATGGCTGGAATTAAGTCAGTTACTATTGCTAATGAATATGAAAGACCAGAGCCTATGATGAATAATAGTGGTGAAATCATAAAAACGGAGCAAACCTGGGCTAGTGGATACAATGGAGAAGGTACAGTAGTAGCAGTTATTGATACTGGTGTGGATTCAACACATAAAGATATGGTTCTTACAGATAAAAATAAAGCTGAACTTCAAGCAGATGAAGTACAAGCTATATCTAAGGAAAAGAAATTACCAGGTACCTATAGAACCTCAAAGGTTCCTTATGGATACAACTACATGGATAATAATCAAGAAATCTTAGATTTAGGTCCAGATGCTTCAATGCATGGAATGCATGTTGCAGGAACAGTAGGAGCTAATGGAGATACTAGCAAGGATGGAATTAAGGGAGTTGCTCCGGAAGCACAAATTCTTGCTATGAAGGTATTTGGTAATGACCCAGCTATGGCTTCTACTTTTGGTGATGTTATAGTTAAGGCTATAGATGATTCAGTACTTCTTGGCGCAGATGTTATTAATATGAGCTTAGGTTCAACAGCATCCTTTGTAGATGATACAGATTTAGAACAAGTTGCTGTTAATAGAGCTGTAGATAATGGTGTAGTTATGGCAATATCAGCAGGAAACTCTAATGTATTTGGAAATGGGCATGATAATCCATATGCTGAGAATCCTGATTACGGTGTTGTTGGTTCTCCAGGGTTAGCGACAGATTCTCTTCAAGTTGCATCTATAGAAAACAATGTTGTTACTGGATATGGACTAGAATTTTCAATTGGTGGAGAAAAGAATATAGCTCCATATACTTCATCAGGAACAGATATTTTATCTGTATTTAAAGGGAAAGAACTTAAAGCTGTAGATTGTGGATTAGGGGGATTACCAGAACACTTCCCAGCAGAAGTAAAAGGTAATTTAGCTTTGATCGAGCGTGGTGGTTATAATTTTACAGATAAAATAGCTAATGCTGAAGCAGCAGGTGCTACTGCGGTTATAGTTTATAATAATGCTAGTGGTGGAGAAGGACTTATAAGCATGATGTATCCAGAGGGTGGTACAATTCCAGCGTTGTTTATAGGAAATTCATTTGGTGCTAAAATTGCTACACAACTAAAAACTTCAGAAGTTAAGGTTGTAGCAAATGGTAATACTATATCAGTTCCTAATACAGTTAAAGGAAGCATGTCAGACTTTACATCTTGGGGAACTACTCCAGATTTAGAGTTTAAACCTGAAATTACTGCACCTGGTGGTAATATATGGTCAACACTTAATAATAATAAATATGGAAACATGAGTGGTACATCTATGGCTTCACCACATGTAGCAGGTGGATCAGCATTAGTACTTCAAAGAGTAGATAAAGACTTTAAATTAACTGGTGAAGCAAGAGCTAAAATGGCTAAAAAGTTAATGATGAGTACAGCTGTAGCTCATGTAGACAATGGAGCAAATCAGGCAGAAGGAGTTGTTGCAGGACCTAACTATACATCACCTAGAAGACAGGGTGCTGGAATTATGGATCTTCAAGCGTCTACTACTACACCAGCTATAGTTACAGATACAACTACTGGTGAATGTAAGGTTAATTTAAAAGAAATTAAAGATAATAAAGCTACATTTACTATAGAAGTTCAGAACTTTAGTGACAAAGAATTAACTTATAATGTGGCAGGTACTGTTCAAACAGATTTAATGTATAAAGGATATACACTTCTAGAAGCACAAAATATAATTAATAAAGATACTAAAAAATTCCCAATATCTTTTAGTAATAATACAATTAAAGTAGCTAAAAATGGAAAAGCTCAACTTACTGCTACTGTGGATTTAAGCAATACTATAACAGCATTTAATAAAGCATCCATTGAAGATGTTTTTGTAAATGGTGGATATGTTGAGGGATTTGTAACTTTATCTGATCCTACAGATACAAACCCAACTTTAAGTATTCCATATCTAGGATTTAAGGGAGCGTGGGATAAAGCTCCAGCTATAGATGCATCAATCTATGAAACAAAAAGAGATTCTTTCTATGGAGTTACATCTATAGTAAATAGTGATTTAGATTTCCTAGGTGTAGATTTATCAGGTAAAAATACAGATGGTAATAAAGTTGCGTTCTCACCAAATGGTGATGGTGCAAATGATGCAATATTACCTGTTATTTCTTATTTAAGAAATATGAAGGAATTAGATATAGAAGTATTAGATAAAGATGGAAAAGTTATAAGAAATTTAACTCAAGATTTCAATGTAAGAAAGCATTACCATGATGGAAAATACGATAAGTATAGTATCCGCAAAGATGCTACTTGGGATGGAACTGTTAACAATAAGGTAGTTGCAGATGGTGCATATACTTATAGAGTTAAAGCAAAAGTAGATTATGATAATGCTAAATGGCAAAACTTTGACTTTAAGGTAAATGTTGATACAAAGGCACCTGCAGTTAATAAAGTTAATTATGATAAAGATACTAAACAACTAGAAGTAATTGCAGAAGATAATAATAAGGGACATGTTTATAAATATGTACTTATTAGTGATGGTAAAGCAGTAGAAGAAAATGCAACAGGAAAATTTGATTTAAGCAAGTTGGATTATAAAAAGTGTTCTGTAGAAGTTTATGATTATGCACAAAATAAAACGTCTACTAAAGTAACAGAAGCAACTACAGGAGAATATAAGGAGCCTACAGGAGCAGCACAAGGAGATACTACAATTCCTACAGTGATGGTTGAAGGACCAGAATTCTTTGGAGTATCAAAGAGTGGTAAAGTAGTTGTTGAAGGTACTGTAAAGGATGCTTCAGCTATAGCAGAGTTTACTGTAAATGGAAAGAATGTACCATTAACCTTTGATACTCATAGTGGTCTTTGGAATTTCTCAACTGAAGTAGAATTAAAAGATGGATATCATAGCATTATGGTTGCTGCTAGAGATGCTGCAAATAATAAAATAGAATTTGCTCATAAAATATTTGTAGATACTACAGCACCAGTAGTTAACCTTGAAGCTGTACCATCTGAAACTACTAAAGATTCAGTAATTATTTCTGGTAAAATAAACGATAACCTACCAAGCTTAAAAGTTAAGGTAAATGGTAATGTTGTTAAAACAATAGCACCAGATTGGTCATACTTTAATGATTTAGAAAGTGCTAAATATGATTTAGCTTATGAAGTAAAATTAGCTGAAGGTGAAAATAAAATTTCTGTTGAAGCTATAGATGATGCAGGAAATACAACCGTTAAGGAAATAACTATTAAAAAGGTTAAAAAGATTGTTGAGTCTAGTGGTAGATTATATGGAAAAGATAGATATGCAACAGCAGTAGAAGTTAGTAAGACTGGTTGGAAAAAGTCTGATATGGCTGTAATAGCTAATGGAATAGCATATGCTGATGCTTTAGTAGCAGCACCTCTTGCAGCAAACTACGATGCACCAATACTATTAACTGAAGCTAGTAAATTAACTGAAGCTACAAAGATTGAATTAAAGAGATTAGGTGTTAAAACGGTTTATGTAGTAGGGGGAACAGGTGTTGTATCTGAAGCTACAGTTAAAGAGATGGCTAAGATGGGAATTGATGTAGTAAGATTAGGTGGAGCAAATAGATATGAAACTTCACTAGCAGTGGCTACACAGATAGATAGACAAAAGAATGTTGAAAATATCTATGTAGTAGGTGGATATGCTCCAGCAGATGCATTAACTATTTCATCTAAAGCAGCTACAGATAAGACTCCAATAATATTAGTTGAAGCTAAAAAGATTCCTGAGAAAGTATTATCATGGCTTAAAAATCAGAAACTTAAATCAGCTTATGTTATAGGTGGAGAAGGTGTAGTTAAGAACTCAGTTATGAAAGATTTAAATAAAATCACATCTGAGGATATAGCTAAAAATAGAATAGGAGGAGCAGATAGATACGAAACTAATGCATTAGTTACAGAAAAATTATTTGCAAAAGAGCAAAAAAATATGTATGTAACTGAAAGTATGAAGTTAGTAGATTCTCTAGTAGTTGCACCTCTAGCAGCTAAAACAGGTTCACCAGTTATAATAACTAATTCTAATTTATCTGATAAACAAAAGTCTTTAGCAGATAAGATGTTAGTTAAGAAAGTAGTAGAAGTTGGTGGAGAAGTTAGTAAAACTGCTGTGCAAGATTTAGTAAATAGAATAAATAATAAGTAAAATAAAGATAATAGTAAAATATCCTAGGTAGTAATGCCTAGGATATTTTTTATGTAAAATATGAATATATTGCAATTATTTATATTTTAGTACACATATATGTTTAAAAATCTCAAAATATAAATCGCATAAGATATAAATATTTTTTTGTAGTAAAAGTGAGAAATACAAAGAAATAATCTTCTTGAAATAAATGAATAAAATGTTAAAATATTCTTGTAAGTTTAAAAATTTACATTAAAAATGTATAGGGGGGATATGTATGAAAAGTGATAGGTTAAGGCGTATCATGGCAGGAATTTTTACTATTAGCGTAATGACCACTTCTGTATTTACTACAAATGGATTTGTAGCATATGCAGATAATAATGAATTGCATATTGATGTCAGTAGAGCGCATTCAATTACTAGAGGGGAAAAAACAATATTAAGTACTATAACAGATTCTCAGTCAGGCAGTGAATTGAATTCACTATATAAATCTGATGATGAGGTAACTATTATTGTTGAATTAGAGGACAAGCCTTTAATTGAATATTATTCAGCAGAGAAGACATCTGATAATGTATCATCTTTTATCACGTCAGCAAAATCTCAAAGAATTAATAACAAATTATTGAAAGAACAAGAAGTTGTAACGAAAAGAATTTTGAAAGAAGTTCCTATAGTTGTGGAACAAGAATACACTGTGGTAATGAATGGATTTTCCGTAACTGCTAAATACGGTGATTTAGATACCATTAAGGGAGTTAAAGGAGTAAAAAATGCATTTGTTTCAACAATTCACTATTTACCAGAACCAGAAGTTGGGCATGAACCAACTATGAAAAATAGTAGTGAAATTATTAGTTCTACTGAGGCTAATAAAGCAGGATATACAGGTAAAAATATAATTGTTGCAGTGTTAGACACTGGACTAGATGTTAATCACGAAGCCTTTAAAAATAGTCCAGAAGACATAAAGTACACAGAAACTGAAATTACTGACCTTATGAATTCTAAATATACAAATGCAAAGGGTAAGATATATAAAAGTGAGAAGATTCCTTTTGCCTATGATTATGCAGATAAAGATAATGATGTAAAGGATTTACAAAGTCATGG
This sequence comes from Clostridium sp. UBA4395, assembly GCF_002390995.1. Lineage (NCBI taxonomy): Bacteria > Bacillati > Bacillota > Clostridia > Eubacteriales > Clostridiaceae > Clostridium > Clostridium sp. UBA4395. The sequence continues at coordinate 85,908 of NZ_DGRF01000054.1, read as the reverse complement.
TACTCATGTAGCTGGAACAGTAGGGGCTAATGGTGAAAATTTAACTGGAGTTGCTCCAGATGCACAACTTATGATTATGAAAGTATTTAGTGATAAGTCTAGTGGGGCAAGAGATAGTGATATTTTAGCAGCATTAAACGATGCAGTAGCATTAGGTGCAGATGCAATTAATATGAGTCTTGGCTCAGGGGCTGGATTTACAGCAGAAGCTGAAGAGGTAATTAATAAAACCTATGATAGAGTAGCAGAAGCAGGAATAAATTTAATGTGTGCAGCAGGAAATGACTATAGCTCAAGTTATAATTCTAATTTAGGAATAGATCTTCCATTAGTATCTAATCCAGATAATTCTATGGTGGGATCTCCATCAACCTATAATGCTGCCACATCAGTTGCAAGTATTAATAACAGCAAAATAACTGGAGCATATATATTAGCAGGTGAAACAAAAATAAGATATACAGATGCAAATGAGGGAAATAGTAAAGAATTTAATTCTCTTGAAGGCGAATCAGGAGAATATGTAGTTATTCCAGGTATTGGCACAGTAGATGATTTTAAAAATGTTGATGTAAAGGGTAAAATAGCTTTAGTAAAACGTGGAACCGTAACTTTTACAGAGAAAGAGACTAATGCTGTTACCGCAGGAGCATCAGGAATTATTGTTTATGATAATGCTCCAGGAAACCTATTAAATATGAAGACTGATGGTAAAATACCAGCTATTTTTATTTCAAAGGAACATGGTGAAATTCTCGTTAATCAGTTAGTAAAAAACATTTCCATATCAAAATCATATAAGGAAGCCTTTGATTCAATTTCCAAAGGTCAAATGTCTGACTTTTCATCTTGGGGTGTAAGTCCAGATTTGAAATTAAAACCAGAAATAACAGCTCCGGGAGGAGACATATACTCTACATTACCAGGAGGAGTTTATGGTTCAATGAGTGGTACATCAATGGCTACCCCTCATATGGCTGGTGCTTCTAGCTTAGTGAGACAATATATAAATGAAAAATTTCCTTCTTTAACAATGAAGGAGAAAGAATTATTAGCAACACAATTGTTGATGAGTACAGCAATTCCTGCAACTGATCCAGATGGCGTTGCATATTCACCACGTAAACAAGGTTCTGGAGTTGCTAATATTTATAGTGCTGTAAAAACATCAGCATACTTAATTGAAAGTGATGGAAAACCAAAGGCTGAATTGGGTGATAGTACATCTGGTGAATATTCTTTCAAATTTAGTGTAAAGAACACATCAGATTTGCCAGTTAAGTATACTGTAGATACTACAGTTTTAACAGAAAAAATATTGGCTACAGATGAAGGGAAATTCTTTGCACAAACTTCTGAAGAATTAGATGCATCTAAGGTAAGTGTTACATTAGAAGGAGTAGAGGGAAATATTATAACAGTAGATGGAGGAAAAACAGAATCTATAAGTATTTCTTTAAAACTTACTGATAGTGCAAAGAAAGATTTAAAAGTCTGTAATAATGGAACTTTCATTGATGGTTTTGTTACACTTATATCTGAAAATGCGGATAAGATTAATTTGAATTTGCCATTTGTAGGTTTCTATGGAGATTGGCAAGCTATACCAATATTTGATAACGATTTATACGATGATGAAACAGCAGCTATGTATGAAACTACTCTTGGATATTTCAATAGAACTACTTGGAAAGGAAGTTACCTAGGGGTAAATCTTTTCAATGGGAAGGATAAACCTGTAATAGCTGATGAAAATAAGATTGCTATAGGACCAAATATTAACGGCTCTTATTCTGTAAATGCAGTAGTTGGATTATTGAGAAATGCAGAAGAAGTAAGTTACACAGTAACTGATAGCAAAGGCAATGAAGTTTATAAAAATAAGGCTGGAAAAGAAACTAAATCCTTCTACGATGGAAATAGTGGTAGCATTACCTATGCAGTAGATGGTGCTGGTTGGGATAGTATGAATAGTAAGGGAAATAAGCCTCTTCAGGATGGAGTTTATACTTATAAAATAAGTGGAATACCAGTAGGGGGAGATGAAAAGGATTTACAAGAGATTAAATTCCCAGTTACAATTGATACACAAGAACCAGAATTGATAAATACAAAAATTCAAATAATTGATGGAGTAAAATATCTAACTATAACTTTAAAAGATAATCATTACTTACAAGGTATGCAATTAGTAGATGAAAAAGGAGATCCTTTAACAGAAATTATTGTGTTAGATAAAGATAAAACAGGAAGTGAATATGAACAAATATTTAAGATAGGTGACTTAAATATGGAATCAGTAAAAGTCGTAGCCGTGGATTATGCTATGAATTTCCTAGAAACTGATTCTATTGCATTATCTGAGGGAAATATTGCCCCTGAAAGTGTAACCTTGAAGGATAGAAATCTTGAATTGGCAGAAGGTTCAGAATTTCAAATGAGTGCTAAAGTAAATCCTTATAATTCAAAGGATAAGACTTTAACATGGTCCTCTTCTAATGAAGATGTTGCAACAATAAGTGAAACTGGTTATGTTAAGGCTCTGACTAAAGGTGAAACCACAATTACAGTTTCTACAGTAAATGGAAAAACAGATTCTACTACATTAAAAGTTGTAGATAAAGATGAACTCACTACTGAATTAAAAGCGCCATATATAATTTATAATGATGGTAATTATAAACTTCCAGTAGATTTATTAGATAAAACAGTTGTAATAAAAGATACAGCAAAATCAGTATCTATTGTTGGAAATAATACAAATACAAATATGAATCCATATTCTGGCGTAGACATAAGCTGTGAGGGAAATGTAGACCTTGTAATAAATAATTTCAATACAAAAGTAACTTCATTCTTTAAAAATGCAATTGAATTTAAAGGAGCTAAGAATACTTTAACATTAAAAGGTGATAATACCCTTACAAGTGTATCTGAGTACTCAGATAGAGCTATTATAAGTGCAGCTTATGGTACAGAGCTTGAAATATTAGGTAAGGGTACATTAAACGTAATAGCATCAAAAAATAATTATGGAGCATGTATTGGTGGCGGAAGTTCAGAGGAAATTATGGATTCTGGTACAATAAATATAAGTGATGGTGTTATTAATGCTACTACCTATGGAGTAGGTGCAGCCATAGGCGGTGGATATGGAGGTATTGCTACTAATATAAATATAAGTAGTGGTAAGGTAACAGCTATTGCAGATGTTAAGAGCTATAATGGATCAGCAACTATAGGTAGTGGATCAGGAGCTGAAAATATTGATAAATTACCTGGAACAATTAAAGTTACTGGTGGTGAAATTAAAGCAATTAACTGTAGTAATGGCGCGACTATAGGTGATTGTAGTATGGGTAAGACAGATTACAATATATTAGTTTCAGGTGGTAGTTTAAGCGCTGAATCAAATAGCAAGAGTACCTTAACTGCTGGAGCAGCCATAGGTTCAGGTGTTTCAGCTAAAGGTAAAATATCAATAAATATTTCAGGTGGTGTAGTAAATGCTACAACTACAAGTAGAGGTGCTGCCATAGGTGGAGGCTCTAAAAGTGAAGCTGGAACTATAAATATTGAAGGTGGTACCATTACTGCAACTTCAAGTAGTTATGGTGCAGCTATAGGTAGTGGTTATAGTGGTAAGAAACAAGATATAACCATATTAAAAGGTACAATAAAAGCTACAGCAACAGATAAAGGACAAGCAATAGGTAAAGGTGAAGGTGGAGAAGAGTGCACATTAAAAGGAATAAATGACTTAACTCCTTATATAGCAACAATTTCAGCACCTAATGTAACAAATGTTAAGGTTGATGGTGTGGATTGGAATATAACAAAAGGACATGAAGAAGACGAAAATATTTATTTATATCTAGTAGATAAAACTGAGCCATACAAAGTAGAAGTTTTAGCAGATGGTGTAAATAAGATGTTCCTTGTAACAGTAAAGGATGGTAAGACTAGTGTTGAAGAAATAGACATTACTCCTCCAAAAACTCCAACTATAGCTGAAGAGAATGGGTTAGTAACATTAACAGCAGCAGATGAAGATACAACAAAAATGGAATATAGTTTAGATAATAAAACCTGGACTGTCTATACAGAACCAGTAAAAGTTGATGAAAAAGCAACAATATATGTAAGAGCTATAGATAAAGCTGGAAATATAAGTGAAGTAGCACAGTATACAGTACCAGATAGGACAGCACCAGGAGTTCCAAAAATAAAAGAAGAAAAAGGCTTGGTAACATTAACACCAGCAGATGAAGACACTAAAGTTATACAATATAGTTTAGATGGTAAGGAATGGAAAGAATATAGTGAACCAGTACAGGTACCGGAAAAGTCAACTATATATGTAAGAGCTATAGATGAAGCTGGTAATATTAGTGGGGTAATAACTTATACAATGCCTGATATAACAGCACCGAAAGCTCCTGTTATTACTGACAAGAATGGCTTAGTAACATTAACAGCAGCAGATGAAGATACAGTGAAGATGGAATATAGCTTAGACAATAAAAACTGGAATACCTATACAGAACCAGTAGAATTAAAAGAACAAGAGACTATATATGTTAGAGCTGTTGATGAAAGTGGTAATGTAAGTGCCATAGTATCCTATACATCTCCAGATGTAACAGCACCTAAGTCTCCAATTATAACTGAAAAATCAGGTGTAGTAACAATAAAAGCAGCAGATAAAGATACATCAAAAATAGAATATAGTTTAGACAACAAAAACTGGACTATTTACACAGAACCAGTAAAAGTTGATGAAAAAGCAACAATATATGTAAGAGCTGTAGATGAATCAGGTAATATAAGTGAATTAGCACAGTATACAGTTCCAGATAGAACAGCACCTAGGTCTCCAGTTATAACAGAGAAGGATGGGTTAGTAACATTAACAGCAGCAGATAAAGATACAGCAAAAATGGAATATAGCTTAAACAATAAAACTTGGACTATCTATAAAGAACCAGTAAAGGTTGAGGAAAAGGCAACAATTTATGTAAGAGCTATAGATGAAGCTGGTAATGTAAGTGCAGTAGTAGAATATAAAATGACAGAGAAACCAGAAAAGCCAGAAAATCCGGAAAAACCAGAAAAACCAGAGAATCCAGAAAATCCAGAAAAACCAAGTAATCCAAGTACAGGAAAACCAAGTAATCCAGGTACTCCAAGCAAACCAACAGGTAAGATACCACAAACAGGTGGTATGGTTGGAAGTGGTGTAATGGCATTAGGAGGTATAATTACCGTTGCAATTGGGTCACTAGTTTTAAAAAGAAAAAAATAATTAAAATTAACTAATAAACAAAAGAAGATATAATTATAATATAAAACCAAAAGACTGAAATAGACAAATTAACTATTTCAGTCTTTTAATATGATTTAATATTCATATTATTATATATATGGTATAATTGTATTAAAATGTTAAGGGGGATATCATGTATATAATAGCAGGACTAAATATATTGTTAGTTTTCATAGCGGTAATTTATATGGTGAAAAATATACTTATTAACTACAGATTATCTGAAAGTGGACTAAAAAATGGATGTATTGCAATACTTATTTGTATAATGGTATGGTTTGCTGGAAATGGAGCACTTATTGGTATAAAAATAATAGAGGCAGAGGATACTTTAGAGTACATGGTTAATAATGAAAAAGAGGAATATGAAGAATTAGATGTAAATTTTGTTAAATCAACTATTGAAGAAGATAAAAAATATGTTAAGAAATATTTTTTAATTTCAGGAATATCCTTTGTATTCTTTGTGTTATTAACAAAGAATATTTCAAAAGAAATAAGGGAAAGACCTACTACAAGCAAATGGGACTTATCTAAGTATAAATAAAAGCATATTTACAAACTCCTATGTAAAGGGTTAATATAATTATAGAAGGTTTATTAACTTTCAAAATACAAAGATGTATTATAGGGGGATTTTTAACATGGAAGGTACAATAAAAACTAAAGTAGAAAATTATACTTTAAGATTTGCTGAAGAGAAGGACATACCTTTAATTCTAAAATTTATAAAGGAATTAGCTGATTATGAAAAGCTTTTAAATGAAGTAGTTGCTACTGAAGAAATTTTAATGGAATCATTATTTGTTAGAAAGGCAGCTCAAGTAGTAATTGGTGAGTATGAAGGTATACCAGTAAGTTTTGCATTATTTTTCCACAACTTCTCAACCTTCACAGGTAAACCAGGTTTATATTTAGAAGATTTATATGTGAGACCTGAAATGAGAGGAAAAGGAATGGGAAAAGCACTTCTTTCATTCTTAGCTAAATTAGCTGTAGAGAGAGATTGTGGTAGATTTGAATGGTGGTGTATTGATTGGAATGAACCATCAATAAAATTCTATAAGCAGCTTGGTGCAATACCAATGGATGAATGGACTGTATATAGAGTATGTGATAAAGCATTAACTGATTTAGCATCAGAATTTTAATTTATAATTGTATTTTAAATGATAGGTAAAATTTTAATATATAATATGGTTTATACATTTAAAATTTTGATTTCTTAGCCACTATTTAATAGTGGCTATTTTTCATAAGGTTATATTGAATAGAGGTTATATTTTATAAATTCAAAAAATTTAGAAAAAGTTATTGACATTATTTATAGTAATTGTATATAATAAAAGGGTAGTAAAAATTAGTAAAACTAAATAAAACTAGAAAATAAATTTTAAAAAAGGAGGTAGGAAAATGTTAAACAATTTATTAGTAATCAGTGAAATGAATAGAAATAGAGTTAATGCTAGAGTCAATGTTGGCGCTGGCAATATTAATGGTGCATATAATCACATTTTACAATTTAATATTTGGAATATTACCCTGCCTCAGAATATAGGTTTAAAAGATTGATTTTTAACAAACTATTTTGTGAGAAAAGTCCTAGGGTAACCCGGGACTTTTTATATATTTATAAGGCTTTTAATACAATTATTTATACTAAGATAAGTAAGATATACATAAGCCTAAAATGAATTTTAATATTTAAGGATTAAATCCTTAGTATTATTCACGCTATAGATGATTTAAGTCATAGTCCTATATACCAAGAGGTATAGGACTATGACTTTTTTATTTTTAATTATATCTATAGCAAATTTATAGACAGCAGAGTTTAACATGATTGGGGATTATATGACAAAAGGGAGGAAGTATTATGACTAAGAGGTGGCTTGCAGATACTAATTTTACACATTAAAACATAAGAGGTTAATAATAATAACCACATTGAAGGAGGGATTCAAGTGAAAAAAATCTTGAGCTATGTAAAAAATCATTTAGGGGTAGCTATATTTGGTATAGTTTCAATGATTCTGGTAATTTCAGCAGATTTAACAATTCCCTATGTAACTGAAATATTTATAGATGATGTACTTCGTGGTAAAAACTATGAAATTATAAATAAAATATTGTTTATTATAGGATGTATATCATTAATAAAGTTTTTCTTTGGATATTTAAAGGAGTACTTATTTGATTATTTAGGAATAACTATTTCTAAGGAAGTAAAAGAAACTTTATTTAAGCATATTGAAGGACTGTCCTTCTCTTACTTTGACAAAGTAAACACCGGTGAATTAATGTCAAGGGTTGGGGAAGATGCAGATAATATAATGGACATTATGGGCTTTGGATTTAGACTTTTAATAGAAAATATAGCCTACTTTGGTATAGCTTCAGTTCTATTATTAAGGATAAGTCCAACACTTACCTTAGTAGCTCTTTCTACTATGCCAATAATAGCATATATCACCATAAAATCTGAAAAGAAGATTGATGATGTATATGACAGAATAAGTGACCACATTGCAGAGCTAAATACTACGGCACAAGAAAATATTGCTGGAGTTAAGCTAGTTAAAGCTTTTGGAAGAGAAAAACATGAAATTCTTAAATTCTTAAAATACAATTCTAAAAACTTTGACTTACAAATGGAACATACAAAGATATGGATTAAGTTCTTCCCATTAGAGGAGTTCTTAGGGAATCTTTCTGTAGTTCTTGTAACTTGTGTAGGTGGTATTTTAGTAATCTACAATAAGATTACTGTAGGTCAATTGGTAGCATTCACTAGTTATCTATGGATGCTTATATGGCCAATGAGAGAATTTGGATGGCTTATGAATCTATTCTCTAGAACTAAGGCTTCAGCAGGAAAGATAAACAACATTTTAGAGGTAAGCACTACTATTGAAAATTCTAAAGAGGGAATTGTTCCACAGAATATAGAAGGTGAATTATCCCTTAAAAATGTATCTTTTACCTATGGAGAAAAGAATGTATTAGATAATATAAATCTTAATATTAAAGCTGGATCTACAGTAGCTATTATGGGTACTACAGGTTCAGGAAAGTCAACATTAATGGCACTCTTAGGAAGAAACTATGATGCTACAGAGGGACAAATAACTTTAGATGGTATAAATCTTAAGGATGTAAACTTAAAAGCCTTAAGAGATAGTATTTCTATAGTTCCACAGGATTCTTTTCTATTCTCTGATACCATTGAGAATAACCTTAGATATGGTAAGAACAATGCTACTAAAGAAGAACTAGAAAAGGCTGTAGAGCTTGCATGTGCAAAGGAATTTGTAGATGGACTTAAGGATGGATATGACACATTAATCGGTGAGAGAGGTCTTGGACTCTCAGGAGGTCAAAAGCAAAGATTATGTATAGCTAGAGCTTTGATAAGAGATAGCAAAATTTTAATTTTAGATGATTCAACTTCTGCTTTAGATATGGAAACAGAGTATCAATTGCTTAAAAATCTATATCATGGAGACACGAAGAAGACTACCTTTATCATTGCCCATAGAATATCAGCTGTAAAAAATGCAGATATGATTTTATATATGGAGGATGGAAAGATAGTAGAGAGAGGAAATCATCAAGAACTCTTAAATAAAAAAGGTAAGTATTTTGAGATATATCAAACTCAATTTAAAGATTTCTTAGAGTTGTCAGATGAAGATGTGGCTAACTTTTAAGAGAGAAAGAAGGTGCTAGAATGGCTAAAAATTCAGTTAATCAAGACGAAAAAATTAATAGTTTAAAGGGTCGGGATATACTATTAAGATTAGTGAAATATGTAAAACCCTATAAGTTAAAAGTATCTTTAGTACTTTTTCTTATGCTTATAGTAATGGGTACAGGGCTTTTAAGCCCTATGCTTTTAAAAATTGCTATAGATAATTATATTGAAGTAAAAGATGTAGTAGGACTTATAGTTATAAGTCTAGGGTTAGTAGGAATAAATGTTATAGGTATGTATGCTAGTAAATTATCTACCTATCAAATGAATAAAACCACTCACAGTATACTGCATACTATAAGGCAAGAGCTTTATATTCATATACAAAAACTCTCATTTTCCTTTTTTGACGATAGACCAGTAGGAAAGATTTTAGCGAGAGTTGTTGGAGACGTAAACTCTCTTTCAGAGCTGTTTTCAAAATCTGTTACTACAGTTATACCACAGGCACTAAATCTTATAGCTATAGGAGTAATACTTTTTGTAATGAATGCAAAATTGGCTATAGTTTCTATAATAATTTTACCGGTACTTGCAGTTGTAGTATCTACAATGATGGTAAAAGCTAGAGCTAAATGGCAGGTATTTAGACAAAAACGTTCTAATTTAAATGGCTTTACCCATGAATCTTTTTCAGGGATAAAGATTATTCAAAACTTCACCTTTGAAGGAGAAACTACTAAGAAATTTGAAAAAGCTGTAGGTGAGGTTAGAGATGGATTTTTATCAGCAGTTAAATATAATGACTGGCTTTGGTCTTTTATAGATATGTCCTTTGGAATAAGTTCCATCATAGTGTTTTGGTATGGAGCAACCTTAACTAGACGTGGAGAAGTTTCTATAGGAACCATAATAGCTTTTATATCATATACAAGTATGTTCTGGAGACCAATCATAAATATAGCTTCTTACTACAATACATTAGTTACTAACTTTGCAGCAGCAGAGAGAATATTTGAAATTATGGATGTAGTACCAACCATTGATGAGATGGAGGGAAGTGAAGATATGCCAACTATTAAGGGAGCGGTAGAGTTTAAAAATGTTTCCTTTGAATATGAGAAAGATGTTCAGGTACTTCACAATGTAAACTTTAAAATAAGACCAGGTGAAAATATCGCCTTAGTTGGACCAACAGGGGCAGGAAAGACTACAATAACTAGCTTAATCAGTAGATTTTACGATACTACTGAAGGGGAAGTTTTAATTGATGGTAAGGATGTTTCTAAGGTCAATCTTTATTCCTTAAGAAGCCAAATGGGAATAATGCTTCAAGATACTTTCTTATTCTCAACTTCTATTAAGGAAAATATTAGATATGGAAAATTAGATGCTACTGATGAAGAAATCATAGCAGCAGCAAAGGCAGTTAATGCCCATGATTTTATTATGAAATTAGAAAAAGGATATGACACAGAAGTTAACGAAAGAGGTTCAAGGCTTTCAGTAGGACAAAGACAACTTATATCCTTTGCAAGAGCATTACTTGCAAATCCAAGAATTCTTATCCTTGATGAAGCAACATCTAATATAGATACGGCAACAGAAATATTAGTTCAAAAAGGTATAAATAAATTACTTCATGGAAGAACTTCCTTTGTAATTGCCCACAGACTTTCAACCATAAGAGACTGTGACAAAATTATGGTAGTAGATGATGGTGAAATTGTAGAGAGTGGAACCCATGAAGAATTATTAAAACTTAAAGGATTCTACTATAACTTATACATGGCTCAGTACAGCTTCTTAAATGAAGGAGCATAAGTGACCATCTAAATCTACGATTTAGATCTGAGAACTTACTCATTTGAACAAAGTGAAAAGGAGTTTCCTTGTGAATAATATAAGAAAATAAAATTTATTGCTGATTCAATGCATGATTTAAAATTAAATTTTACCTATGAGCTATGTAAATAGTTATATAGCTTCATAGGAAACTATTTGTATATTTAACTAGTTTCCTAGTTAACTAGTTAACTAGTTGTTCTGTTCATGCGGGTTTCAGCATTTTTCTATATGGTAAATGGTATTAAAATACAAGGATTAAATTCTTTAATTAGGAAATAAGATTGAATAAATATTAATTAATCTTATTTCCAATTTTGTATATTAAGGGGAAATAAATATGAATGAAGAAAGTATTAAAATAGAAATACCTAATGAGGAAGAAATAGATTATATTGATGAAATGCTTACGGAACATAACAAACTGTCTAAACCCTTTGAACAAGAGGAGCCATACATTAAGATAAATCGTTGTATTAAAAATGAAAAGGGTGAAGTTATGGGAGGCATATTAGCTTACTCTGTGTTTTGGCACATTTTCTATATTGACACATTGTGGGTTAAGGATGATTATCGCAATAGAGGGTATGGTTCAATACTTTTGAAAGAGGCAGAGGATGCAGCAAGGAGTCAAGGATGTCATATAGCACATCTAGATACCTTCGATTTTCAAGGCCCGGACTTTTATATGAAGAATGGATATAAGGTTTTTGGAATTTTAGAGGATAGCCCTAAAGGACATAAGGAGTATTTTTTAACTAAGAAGCTATAGGAGGGATTACTATGATTTTTAAAATAATAGGTAGTGGAGGATGTGTTGCTCTACCAAAGCCACTTTGCTGCTGTAGAGTATGTATGGAGGCAAGAAAGAAGGGAAATCCTTATGCAAGATTTGGATGTAGCTTATATCTAGAAGAAGCTAAGCTACTAATAGATACTCCAGAGGATATTGCTCAAAGCTTAAATTATGGAGAAATTAAGGAAATAGATAGAGTTTTATATAGTCATATGGATCCAGATCATACCCTTGGTATGAGGGTATTTGAACAGCTTCGACTAAATTGGCTAAATATTTCCCAAGGAATAGAATGTGAAAATCCCATAGAAGTTATAGCTATGGATCATGTAATGGAAGATTTAAATTCCATATGCTCAAAGCATGGCTCATATTTTCACTACTATGAAAAAATAAGAAATTTAATAAAAAGACATGTAATTAATGATTCAATACAAATAGGAGAAATAAAAATAACTCTAATTAAGGCTGAATCTGCTACAGTATTTGTTTTTGAAGAAGGAGAAAAGAAGCTTATATATGCTCCTTGTGATGTAAAACCTTTCCCAGTGAATGGAATCTTTAAGGATGGTGATGTAATGATTATAGGTAATACAGTTATTGGTGATGTCTTAAAGGGTGACTTTAAGTTAGAAGAGGACAATCCTTTAAGGGAAGAATTATTTGTAATGGATGAGATAGTGGAGTTAAAGAATAAATATAATATAAAAAAGGTTATAATGACACATCTTGAGGAAGATTGGGGAAAATCCTATGATGATTATTTAGAACTAGAAAATCATTATGAAGATATTAGCTTTGCCTATGATGGAATGGTAATAGAGTTATAAAATTGTTGAAGATAATTTTGATTATAGAATTGTTCAGTAGGGATTAAAGAGAAAGAGTAATTTTTAGAATTTTTAGAAAGCTAGGTGACTTATGATGATAAACATTATAGATACTTTTAAGGATTATAATGGATTTATGGAAGAAAACTTAAATAAAGAGCCTAAGGAAAAGATGGAGTTATGGGAGAAGTTTTACAATAGTAATTTTCCAGAGATGGGGAGAAAGTGTAAAGAAGACTATGAATCAGAAGGGTATAACTGGAAGGAAATAGGACTAACTATGGTATTTAATAGGTCTGAGGAGGACTTTCCTAATATGATAGAAGGCTATAAGAATCTTTTAAAGACTTTTAATGGTATAGAAGAAAAAGTTAAGGCTATATTTCATATTGAAATGGATATAAATATAGTGTTATATAGGGGATTATTAAATTCTGCTGGATGGGTAGATGAATATGAGGGGAAAAGAGCTATGCTCTTTGGTGTTGATAAGATTGCAAAGCTTGGATGGCAACAGGAGGAGAAAATAGATGCTTTAGTTTGTCATGAACTTTGTCATGTAGTTCACTTTCAAATAAGAGGTGAATCAAAATTACCAAAGCAGGTAGAGCAGAGTAAGTATAATGAAGGAATCTGGAATATATATGAGGAAGGCTTTGCCCAATATTTTCAACAAGTATTAGGAGAGAGTAGTTTTGATTCTAGGGGAGAGCAGTGGAGCATTGACTGTGAAGAGTTAGAAAAAGAACTTAAATTAAAATATGTAGAAGCTTTAAAGGACAAAGAAAAAGGAACTAGAGACTTTTATGGTGATTGGTTCAAAGTTTTAGGTATCAGTGATGTGGGGTATTTCTTAGGAGCTAAGCTGATAGGTGAGTTAAGTAAGAGATATACCGTGGAAGATATAGCAGCTATGGATTTTAATCTTATAGAAAAAGAAGTTTTAAGCTATTTAAAAAGTTAAGTTTTTAAATAGTAACAATCACAAGAGAAGGAAATAGCTTTTACAATATGCTAAAAAGTAAAAAATAAGGATTTATTAAAGGCGTAAAAGAAAAGAGGAATAATATGAAAAGATTAAACTTATATTATTTTGGTGATATAGAAGTTTATGATAAATATAACCCTGCATATGTGTGTGATGAAAATTTTGCATCAGAAATATTATATATCATTGCAGAAAATGAGGCGTTTTCATTAACACAGGAGGATATAAGTAAATTTATAGATATTGATAATCATAGGTTAAATAGTATTATAAGTAATTTGAAAAGAATAAATGCAATAGAAGAAAATAAAGAAAAATTTAAAATAAACTTCCCTATATTTTTACAGAGTGATATTGAAATCATGGATGTATATCTAAAGAATGTGGGAGAGCAAATAGTAGATAGAATTATTAAGATAAAACCTTTAGTAGTTGAGAAGCTTCAAAATTTATCAAGTTATAAGATTTTTGATGAAGAAAGATTACTATATCATATAATTTGCGACATGATTTTTGATGGAATTGCCTTTGATTTTTTTGAAGAAAGAAATGTATTTACTAGCTCTAAGCTTCAGCCAGGTAATAGGAATTATATGATAATTGGATATGAAGACAGCTATATTGTTGATAGTTATAGCAATAAACCTTTATGCAGTAGTAATAATTATGGAAGTAATAAGTTTATCTTTAATAGTTTTGGAGATTCTAATGGAGTACGTAAAGATATGTATAGATTTTTTAGAATGACACAACAGAGTATTAGAAATTCAACTCCTTTCCAAGATTTAAATCTACCATATATAAAAATTATAGATAAGGTTAATAAAAATATTGCGGAAAAATGTGGCCAACTAATGTGGGGAATTTTTAGTGAAGCAATTAATTATAATGAGTTGTCAAATGAAGATAAAGAGTTAGCAATTTTTCTTAAAGAGATGGACTACATAAACATAGATGAAACAGATAATAAATTATATTGTAATGTACCTATATTTCAAGAAAGAGATATGAAAATAGTCACCGAAATAGGTGAAATTATTCTTATAGAGATCCTTGAAACAGTAAAAAATACCTTAAGTAGCATAGAGAAATATTCCAAGGGTTTAACGGCAATTAAGCATAAAGTGAGTATAAAGGAAGTAGGAAATGAACTTTGGCATCAAATATTTGGACGTGCCAATGAGGAATTAATAAAAGAAGGAATTGTAGCTAAACCATATGAGAGTAAGAAAGAAGGAAGATACTTAAAGAGCATGAGGGTATATGATTAATAAAAATAGGTTTATAGAAAGAAGTGATGAGTATGAAGGATGACATATTAAAGCTAGTAAAATTAGAAAATGGCAAGGTGCTTATATTAAGAAAACCAACTGAAGAGGATTCAGAGGCTATGATTGAGTATCTAAATATAGTTGGTGGAGAAAGTGATAACCTTCTATTTGGTAAGAATGAGTTTAGACTTACTGTAGAACAGGAGAGGGAATATATTAAAAATATAAATGAAAATAATAATGCTCTTATGCTCCTAGGTATTATAGATAATCAAATAGTTAGTGTTTCTCAAGTTAGTGCTCCGAATAGAAAAAGAATAGCCCATAATAGTGAATTAGCTATTTCAGTAAAAAAGGAATACTGGAGCATGGGAATTGGCACTACAGTTATGAAAGTATTAATAGACTTTGCTAAAAATCATGAAACTATAAAAACTATAAGTTTAGGTGTTAAAGCTAGCAATAAAAAAGCTCAACATCTTTATGAGAAGCTTGGATTTGAAAAAGTGGGAGTTCATAGAAACTTCTTTAACATAGATGGAAATTATGATGATGAAATTCTTATGGATTTATATATAGAATAAAGGCGTATTACGGGGATTTAATAAAAGGTTAAAGGGGAGAAATATAAGTTGGAAAAGCAAGAATTAAAAGAATTGTTAAAGAGTATAAAGGAAAATGATTATAAAGTACCAGAAGGGGTAAATCCATATGAGTTATCTTTGAAAATGATGGACAATATAGGGGATATTGATAGTGAATTACGTGATGATCTTATACTTTCCAATTTATTTACGTGGATAGATGGAAATCAGCTATCAGAAAAGCAGGTTAATGAGCTATTGTGGATAGCTTTAGATGAAAATCATATTCTTAAGGGTTTAGGTAACATTGATGATTCGGTTTTCGGTAGAACCTTTTCAAGTGAAATAGTTGCAGCATGCATCTATAGACATAGAATGGATAAGTTCTTATCTAAAAGTGATATTGAAAAGGCCTTTGATATTCTTTTGAAATTTTATAATGAAGATAAGGATATTAGAGGATATGTAGAAGTTAAAGGATGGGCTCATGGAGCTGCCCATGGTGCTGATGCTCTAGATGAATTTGCTAAGTGTGAAGAAATTGGATATGAGAGATTAAAAAACATACTAGATGCATTTTATAAAAAGTTAAATATAAATTACTATGGATACATTCATTTTGAAGATGAACGTATGATAACAGCTGTTAAATCTATATTGGAAAGAGAAATAATACCAATAGAAGAAATTGAAGAATGGATAAAAAGTTTTAATAAAATAGAAAAAGTAGGAAAGTATCCAGAAGATTTAGTCATTGCATTTAATGTGAATATGTTCTTAAAAAGCCTGTACTTTAGACTAATTGATATACCTAAATATGAGAATATTGCAAATACAGCTAGAGAAGTATTGAATAAAATAAGTAGATTTAAATAAGGGGAGTAGAAATGCTAAAGGTAATGCAGATTTCAAGCGACATTGCAGATGTTGTCCATGATATACAAAAACAGTAATGTTGTTGCATTGTATTGTGGGGTTTGTAAAGTTAATGCAGCCATTGCAACTCAAATATTAATAGATAAATTCAATGTTACTCATATTATTGTGACAGGGGTAGCAGGAGGAATAGATAATATATTAAATATTGGAGATACTGTTATTTCAACAGAAATAACATATCATGATGTGGATGAAGGTATCTTGACTGAATATCATCCATGGATGGAAAGTATATACTTTAAAGCAGACAGTAAGCTGGTTGAATTATGTAGAGCAGTGATAGATAAAAATACATTCACTCAAAAAATATTCTTTGGAAGAATTGTTACTGGAGAAGCCTTTATAAGTGATAATGGTCGTACTGAAATAATTTCTAAATATCATCCACTTTGTGTAGATATGGAAACGGCAAGTATTGCTCATGTGTGTTACGTGAATAATGTTCCATTCATAGCAATAAGGTCCATAACAGATACGGAAGAAGAATGTGGTGTAGAAGTATTTGAAAATAACTGTATATCAGTATCAAATAATTCTATTAATATTGTTAAAAAAATATTAGAGATTAGGTGGATGTAACATGAGAACTGAAAAGGAAATGTTTGATTTAATATTGAGTGTTGCAAATAGAGATAGCCGAATTAGAGCTGTTTATATGAATGGTTATCGGGCAAACCCTAATGTAAAAAAAGACATTTTTCAGGACTATGACATTGTTTATGTAGTTACTGATACAGAATCTTTTCTGAGAGATGAGGATTGGATAAGTGTTTTTGGTGATCCAATTATTTTTCAAGAACCTGATAAGCTTGACAAAATGCAAGGTAGAGATGTTGATTTTAAAAATGGCTACACCTATTTAATACAGTTTACAGATGGAAATAGAATTGACTTGCATATTCAGCCTATGGAGATGCTAATAAAGGAATATGGAAAAGATAAGTTAACTGTTCCTTTACTTGATAAAGACAACTGTTTACCACAAATACCAGCAACAACTGATGAAGATTATTGGGTTAAAAGACCTACCTATGGACAATATTTTAGTCGATGTAATAATTTTTGGTGGGTAGCACCATACTGTGCAAAAGGACTTTGGAGGGAAGAAATTCTTTTTACAATAGAAGTAATGAATAGTTATGTACGACAAGAATTATTAACCATGCTATCTTGGAAGGTTGGTATTCAAACAGAATTTAAGGTAAGTATAGGAAAAGCAGATAAACATTTAAAAGAATATTTAGATTTAGATGTATGGACAAGGCTAATGAGTACCTTTAATATGAGTGATTATGATTTTTCTTGGAATGCGCTGATTACAACATGCCAATTGTTTGAAGAGATTGCGCCTGAAGTAGGTAAAATATTTGGATATGAATATAATTATGATGAAGCTAAAAGAAGCTTTGCGTTTATAAAGCATATCAAGGAATTACCTAGGGATGCTGCAGAAATATATTAATTATAAGTTAGCCTTAATTTTTAAAATCACAAAGGGGCAGACTCACAATTTTAGGTAAGGTGGTATTTAGATGAAGATAGAGGATATTTCAAAGATAGAAAAGGAAGATGATAGAGTTTCGGCTCTTTATAATATTTTTAATGAAGTATCAAGATTGTCTACAAAGGCAACTCAAGTGGAGTTTTTAACAACAGTAAGACAGATTGAAAAACATCTTAAGCCAGGTATGAAAATACTTGATTTAGGAGCTGGAACAGGAGAGTATAGCCTATATTTTGCAAGCAAGGGATTTCAGGTAACAGCTATTGAGTTAGTTGAAAAACATGTTATGCAAATTAAAGAAAAGGTTAAAGGTAACATGTCAATTGAAGTATTTCAAGGTAATGCTCTAGATATATCTTGGATTAAAGACAAGGAATATGACATAGTGCTATGCTTTGGTCCTTTATATCACTTAAGCAGTATTGAAGATAGAATGAAGTGCATAGCAGAAGTAAAAAGAGTGTGTAAGGATGATGGAAAGATGTTATTTGCCTTTATATCCAATGACATGGTGATTACTACGGAAACCATGCTCTATGATGAGGGGTTTTTAGAGGAAGATAACTATAATCATGACACCTTTAAAGTTGTAGACTTTCCTTTTGTTTTCCATACAGTAGACCAGTGTAGAAAGCTATTAATAGAATCTGACTTAAAAATTACGTCAGAGATTGCTACAGATGGATTAAGTGAACTTTTGGCAGATAAAATAAATAATATGGATGAAGAAAGTTATAGTAAGTGGCTTAACTATCACTATTATTGCTGTGAAAAGCCTGAATTCTTAGGTGCAAGCAATCACCTTTTGTTTGTAGCAGAGAAGTAAATAATAAATTCATTGTGAATTGAGGTGTAAATGATGATTGATTTGGTACAGCCAGAACTCTGTCTTGAGGAAAAATTTATTGAAATGTTTAATGACTATAATAAAAATGACGAAGATGTGATTGAGAGAAGGTATTCTAGAGCAAATTATGATTTTAAAAGTTATTTAGATTATCTTAAGAATAGGGAAAAGGGAGTTAATCTAGAAGTGGGACACGTTGCATCATCAGAATGGTGGCTTTTAAATGAAAACAAGGATATTTTAGGAACTGTTAGATTAAGATATGAGCTTAATGAGATAAACTATGAAGAAGGTGGACATATTGGTTATGATATATCACCAAGGTATAGAAGAAAGGGATATGGAAAGTTAATATTAAATTTAATATTGGAAAAAGCAAGGGTGCTAGGACATAGAACAGTTTTAGTAACATGTGACTTTGATAATATTGGTTCTAAAAAGATAATTGAGTACAATGGTGGAAGGTTAGAGAATACCATAATTTCAAAAGAGTCAGGTAAAGAAGTTTTAAGATATTGGATAGAGATTTAGAATATTAAAGTAATTTACTATAACATCAAGTTGGTTGCTAGAAATAAATTAATATCTAGGAAAGAGGTATGGAAAAATGAAAAATCATAATTGGAATTTATCTACCCTAGAAAAAGAAGGAATGGATGAAGGTAAGATTAATGAATTTATAAATCTTATTGAAACAGAAGACCAACCCATACATGATTTAGTAATTATAAAAAACGGTAATTTAGTGAGAAATATAGGTTTTAATAAATATAGCAATGAAGATAAACATCCCATATACTCTTGCTCTAAGAGTATAACATCCATACTAATTGGAAAGGCGATTGAACAAGGTTTAATCAAAGATATTAATCAAAAGGTACTAGACTATTTTCCAGAAATAATGATTAATAAGGAAAATAGAGATATAGAGAAGATGACTATAGAAAATCTTTTAACTATGTCTACAGGATTGAAGTGGTATGATAATGAAAACTATGATGAAATGTGGGAAAGTGATGATCCTGTGAAGTATTTTTTTAGTAGACCTTTAGAGTGTATTCCAGGAAATAAGTTTAATTATTGTAGTGGAGTAGTTCATATACTTCAGTTTATATTAGAAAAGGTTACTGGAGAGGACGTGCTTTCTTTTAGTAAAAGAATATTATTTGATCCTTTAGATATATCAGATATTTTATGGGAAAAGGAAGACAATGGTATATTAGGAAGTATAGAAATAGCACCGCTAGATATGGCTAAAGTGGGTTATATGTATCTAAAAAATGGGATGTGGAAAGGAAAAGAAATCATTAATGAACAGTGGACTAAGGCTTCAACTGCTAAGCATATAGATACCCCTAATAATTTAAATGAAGTCACCAATTTTGGAGCCGGATATGGATACCTATGGTGGAAAAATAATTTTGGAGGATTTCATGCTAATGGATTTGGAGGCCAGTATACGTTTGTAGTTCCAGAATTAGATTTAGTAGTGGTATTCACAGGAGAAGCTTTTGGAGAAGATTTCTTTTTACCACAGATAGCTATGGAAAAGTATATTGTTTAATATCTTAGTGAAGGATATTCTATTGAAATATTAACGAAATTACCTTCAAAAGATTTTGTTGAATTCTGTAAACAGTTGTAAATCAGTTACCGTAGTAGTTAGGTATAAATATGAACAGCATACAGGAGCAAATGTAATAATGAGAATACTATGAAAACTTAAAGTTTGAGAGGAAAATTTATATGAGTGAAGTGTATAATAGTTCAATAATTATGGAATTTAAAGAAGCAAAAATCGAAATATATGTTCCAGAAGAATATGTAATAGAATTAAGAGATGAACTTAATAAAGTGAATGCTTGCAAGATTGGAAACTATGATAATGTTATCTCTATAACAAATGTCAGAGGATATTGGAGACCGTTAGAAGGGTCAAATCCTTTTAATGGCGAAATAGACAATGTGTGTGAGGGTCAGGAATGTAAGATTGAGATAAGATGTAAAAAAGAATATGTTAGGGATGCTATTAAGGTTATTAAAAAAATTCATCCCTATGAAGAACCACTAATTAATATAATTCCAATTATAAATGAATTATTTGAATAAAGAATAAATAAAAAAAGGTCATGAAATTTGAAAATAATTTTAGGGGAGAAGGGGTAACAATGTTAATAAAAGGATATGATAATGCAAATGATTTCTTAATTGAAACACAAAAGTTCCTTGAAGAAAGTGAATCTACTAATAATATAATTTTAGGTACGAGTTTAAGACTTAGAAATAAGAAGACTGATAGTATAAATAATCCATATTTTGTGTCTATTAAAGAAAATGAAAATATAGTACTTGTTGCAATGATTACTCCACCATTTCCCATTGTCATATATGGTAATAGATTAACTCTTGAAAATGAGATAGATTTATTAATTAAAGATTTGATTAATAATAATATAGATGTTAACGGTGTGATAGCTCCAATAGAAATTGCTAAAGTGTTTAGCTTAATGTGGAGTAAAATGAAGAATTGTAATACTGTGGATGGAATTGATATGAGAGTATATGAATTGACTAAAGTCAAGCATCCAGAGTATAGTAATGGAAATTTTAGAGTTGCAAAAGAAGAAGATTTAAAAACTGTTTCTACATGGATATATAATCTAGAAAATAGTGAAGGTTCAAATATAACATATGAGAAAGCATACGAGATGTCTAAAAACAAGATAATTAATAGAGAACTATATATATGGGAAGATAAAACTCCAGTATCAATGGCTTGTACTGCACGCCCTACCAATAATGGTATCGTTGTTAATATGGTGTATACGCCACCAGAATTAAGAGGAAGAGGATATGCATCATCATGCGTAGCGTCCTTAAGTCAGCATTTACTTAATACAGGATATAAGTTTTGTTCACTAGTTACTGATTTATCAAATCCTATATCAAATAGTATTTATATGAGGATTGGGTATAAACCAATATGCGATTACAAGGAATACTGTTTTAAATATTAAGATAACAATAGAGTAGTACTATATGATGGTCAAATGTGTAAGTTTGGTTATTATAAATTATATAACGGTAATTCATGATAATTATGTTAAAAAGGAGAATGCAATGAAGTTAGATATAATAGCTGTTTACGAAAATTTGGATGGCTACTTGTTAGAGATGGAAAAAGAAAATGCAGATTGTGAGATGTTATGGGATAAATATGCTATTCAGCCTTATTGGGATAAAATTAGCCAATGGGCACCATTTGATATGTCTGATAGAAAACCACGGCCAATCAAGGATATATCTAAATTAAAACAACAGATTGAAGTAATGAGAAATATAGATCTTAATGATATTAAACATAAATTTATGCAAATAGTAAATGCACTTCCTAATTATGATGATGATCCTATAGTGATTGCCATCTATCCCGTTGATGATGACAATTTGATTGTTAAGAAAAATCAAAATGGTGTGTGGGGAGTTAATGTGTTTGGTAACATTTTATTAAATATTAATCCATTAGCTAAAAATTATTTAGAGTGGATACCTTATGTATTTGCTCATGAGTATCATCATAGTGTGTGGGGAAATTATTGGCACGTGGTACATGGAGGACGTACAGGAAAGTTTATAGAATCTATGTTAATCGATGGGCAAGCAGATGCCTTCGCAAAAAGTTTTAATCCGTCTTTAAATCCTAAGTGGATTTCTCAAATAAGTAGAGAACAAGAAAAAGAATTATGGAATAAGCATTATTCTAAATTGTTAAATGAGACGGATGTAGATTATTGTAAATACATGTTTGGTGATGATGAAGTGGGAATACCTTGGTGTGCAGGATATTTCTTTGGATATAGAATTGTTGAATATTTTAAAAGAAACTATCCACTTACTAGTGCAAAGGAAATGATTGAAATGAATTCAGATGAAATTTATGCTATGAGCGGGTATGGTCACAATAATAAGTAATTTTTAATAAATGTATAGAAAAATAAATGAATTTTAATTTAATTATGAGAGGAAATTATATGAGTAAGATAGAGAAATTAAAAAAATGTGATTATATTGGTATTTTTTCGCCATCATCACCAATAACATATTCATGTCCTAAAAGATTTGAAAGAGCAAAGAGATATTTACAAGATAAAGGATTTAAAATAGTAGAAGGAAACTTAACAGGAAAGTACGATTTCTATAGGGCAGGTAGTATCAAAGAGAGGGCAGAGGAGTTAAATAATTTAATTAGAGATCCCAAAGTAAAATGTATAATGTCCACTATTGGAGGAATGAACTCAAATTCACTCCTTCCTTATATAGATTATGAAGCATTTAAAAAGAATCCTAAAATAATAATAGGTTATTCTGATGTTACAGCAATTCTACTTGCTATTTATGAACAAACAGGGATAAGTACTTATTATGGACCTGCATTGGTAGCTTCATTTGGGGAATTATCACCCTTTGTTGATTCTACTTATAGATATTTTAAAGAAATTGCAATTGATAAAACAAAAATTCCTTATGTTTTTGAAATTCCACAATATTGGACAGATGAATATGTTAATTGGGAAACACAAGATAGAAGTAAAGAAGAAAGAGAAAATAAATGGATTACGATCTATGAAGGGGTTGCTAGAGGTAGAGTAATAGGTGGAAATCTGAATACAATGCAAGGTATATGGGGGAGCAAGTACATGCCTAAAATAAAGGATGGAGACATACTTTTTATAGAAGATTCTTTAAAAGATGCTGCAACAATAGAAAGAAGTTTTTCTTTTTTAAAAGTAAATGGTGTTTTTGATAGAATTTCAGGAATAATCCTTGGAAAGCATGAGTTGTTTGATGACTTAAATACAGGTAGAAAACCATATGAAATATTGTTAGAAGTATTAGGTAATAAAAAATTACCATTCATTGCAGATTTTGATTGTTGTCATACACATCCTATGTTTACACTACCAATAGGATGTGAGATTGAACTTGATGCTACAAACAAGAAAGTAAGCATTATTGAGGAATGGGGATTATAGGAGGAATTTTATGGTTGAGCTGCGTTATCCAATAATAGAAGATGCTGAGGATTTCTTTAGAATACTTACAGAAGGAAAGTTTAAATTTTATTATGCTACCATTCCAGAAAGTATTGAATTGGAGAGAGAATGGATTAAGAGGCGAGAGTATAAAAGAGAAAATAATCTTGAATACAATTATTCAATCATCTACGAAGGTACTGTGATAGGTGGATGTAATATAAAAGTATTTCAAGAAAGTCCTCACATTGGAGAAATAGGCTATTTTATAGATAGAAAATTTTTAAATAGAGGTATTGCAACAGAAGTTGTAAAGAAGTTAGAAAACATTGCTTTTAATGATTTAAAGTTAATAAGACTTGAAATCCGTATGGATCCGCAAAATAGAGCGAGTGAAAGAGTTCCTATAAAGAATAACTTCAAAAAAGAAGGTTTATTAAAAAAGGTTATGAAGTTTGAGAATAACTATTATGATAATTTGCTCTATGCAAAAATAAATGAAGAATAACCAAAGGAGAGATTAAAAGAAAAGATTCAATTGTAATAAATTTAAAGGAGGGAATAAAATCATGAAAATATGCTTTGAAGAATTTAAAGATGAAATTGATACTCTTGTAGGATTTTTAACATCAGATACTTGGGAATTTTATGGAACACCGAACCAAAACCCTGAAAGAATTAGAGAGAGCTATAAAAACCATTATTATACTGGGGATGACTGCAAAACATTTTGGGTTATTTTAGATGAAGGCATAAAAGTAGGAATGATAAGAATTTATGATTTACAAGATGATAGCCCATTGTTTGACATAAAAATTTTGAGCAAGTACAAAGGTATGGGAATCGGGACAATTACAGTGAATTGGCTTGTTGATTATATATTTAATAATTACTCTGATAATGAAAGGATAGAGGGAAATACAAGACAAGATAATTATGCAATGAGATGTGTATTCCATAAGTGCGGTTTTGTTAAAGAGGCACACTATCGAAAGGCATGGGGAAGTAAAAATGGAAAACTATATGATGCAATTGGTTATGGTATTACAAGAGAAGATTGGCAAAATGGAAAAACTACCTCAGTAAATTGGAATGACTTCAAGTGTTAATCATATAAATAAACAATATTCTTATTTGACGAATTATAAGGATGGAGTAGTAAAAAAATAAAATAGATAAGTTTTAGTTAAGCTTATGCACTTATTGTACAAGTTCAACTAAAGATAATGATGAGAATTACAATAAAGAAAGAAGATTTTAAAATGATAAATATTAGTATAGAAACAGATAATCTAATTATGAGACCTTTTTTACCATCCGATGTAAAGGATGCAGTATATTATAGTCAACAACCCAATGTGTCTTACTGGCTGTCTGATATGGTTTTGCATAATGAGTCAGAAGCACTTTCTTGGATAAATTGGCTAAATGAAAAGTTTAATATAAATGAGCCTTTTATAATATTGGCAATTGAATATAAGGTGGAGCATAAATGCATTGGTGTTGTGGGAGTTCATGCAAAAGCTGAAATAGATAATGAAGTTGAGATTTTATATGGTATTTCTGATAGCTACCAAGGGAATGGATATGCAACAGAAGCAGCTAAAGCGCTAATTCAGTGGGTTTTTGAAAATACTGAATTAAAGTCTTTAACTGCAATCGTAAAGCCAGAGAACACTTCATCTAAAACTGTGATTAATAAACTTGGATTTAATTATGTTGACGACAGAGTAGTACTATATGATGGTGAAATGTGTAAGTTTAATTATTATAAATTATATAATAGTCATTCATAATAATTATACTTTATATATTATGGTAGTAAAACAATACTAAAAGGAAAGTAAAGGGGAAGATGATATGTATACAAAAAATGAAATTATAGAAATTGCTAAGGCTCAGCTAGCTCTGGATTATAACTGTGAGGTATCTGATTTTGAAAAAGAAGTAAATACAATAGTTGAGAATAAACTTATTGAAGGTAGAAGAATTTATGATAATGATGGATGTGCTCTTAAGATACTATGTTTTGGAAACAAAGCAATTATTAGTACAACCCCTACATTGATACCATGGTTTGAAGAAAAATTTATTAATGCAAGTGCGGCATGGCTATTTGAATATCCTAAACTTAGGGCTATTGATAAAAAGCTACAGGAGGTTGGACATGAGATAGCAGATGCTCACCATTATTATCTACCAAATCCTGATGTGCAAGAGATGGATAAACCTATTTATGATATAAAATGGTACGAGCAAGAAGAAATTTTGAAGTTTGAGGGTGATAAGAGATTTGGAGAAGCTTTTTTATTTGATAAAAATCATCCAGATATGCTTGCAGTTTCTGCTTGGGATGGAAATGAAATAATTGGCATGGCGGGTGCAAGTGCAGATAGTAAAACTATGTGGCAAATAGGTATTGATATTCTGCCAGAATATAGAGGTAAGAGAATAGGAACAACCTTAGTTAAACTTTTAAAGAATGAAATTTTAAAGAGAGGAAAGGTTCCTTTTTATGGAACGGCAGAATCCCATTTTCACTCACAAAATATTGCTATAAATTCAGGATTTTTCCCAGCATGGGCAGAACTTTATTCGAAAAGTAATTCTAAGGAAAGTTAGTGATATTAAACTATATAAGGAATGTGGTTTTGATCACTTAAACATGATACAGCTTAGAAAAAATTATGATAAATCCTTAGATAAGAATGAGCACATAGAAGTTTTTGGTTTTGATTTTATAAAGTATTAAAGGAGATATTTATGATAGATGGTAAAAATGTAGTTATAAGGCAACTTGAAATAGGTGATGAAGAATTTTTATATAAATGGTGGAATGATGGAAGCTTTATGTCTCATGCTGCCTTAGTCTATGGTACTTTAGAGAGTAAGACTTCAATAAGAAATAGTATAGAGAAGGAAGTCTTAAATTCACAGTTATATGCTACAAGTAAAAGATTTATAATCTGTAAAAAAGAGGATATGACTCCTATAGGTGAGATGAATTATTGTGGCTGGGATAAAAGAGAACAAAAATGCGAATTTGGAATAAAGATTTGGAAGGAAGAGCAAGGAAAGGGTTATGGAAAGGATGCTTTAAGTCATTTTATAGATTTTATGTTTAGATTTTTAAATTTAAATAAGATTGAACTTACTAGCATGATAGATAATAAACGCGCTCACAGTTTATATAGAGCTTTAGGCTTTAAAGAAATTGGAATTATAAGGGAAGGGTTCTTTGATAGTAGAACAGGAAGGTTTTCAGATGTAATGTACATGGATTTGTTGAAAAGGGAATGGATTGATATTAGAGAAGAAGTATTGTAACAGATACATCAGAAGGAGATAATTATGATTTTAAACCAAGTTATAGGAATTGAAACTGAGAGATTAATTATTAGAACAATGTCACTTAGATTTATAACAGAAGTCTTAAAAAATGATATAAATGCATATGATCATATAGGTGTAAATTTTAATGAAGAATGGCCAAGCTCCGATATAATGCCTGCTTTACCAATATTTAAGGCTCAGCTAGAAAAGAAACTTCCTGATGGATATGGACCTTGGATTTTTATTGATAAGGCGGACAATACCATAATTGGAGATGGTGGATTTAAAGGTTCTCCAAATGATATTGGAGAAATTGAAATTGGTTATAACATAGTTGAAAGCAAAAGAATGCTTGGGTATGGCTATGAAGCAGTTAATGCTTTGATAGAATGGGCATTTTCTCAGGAATCTGTGAAGGTAATTACGGCAGAATGCTTAAGAGATAATATGCCCTCTATTAACTTATTAAATAAGGTTGGAATGACTAAGGTTAGAGAAGATAAAGAATTGGTTTATTTATCCTTAGATAAGGGCATTTAATAGTATAGTGCTTAATAATCAAAGAGACGTAGATGAGCTTCTTAAGAATTTAAAAGAAAATCAGAATGGTGAGTAAAGTTGATAAGAGTGTAAGGGAGATGAAGGAATGAGTATAATTCATAGTTTTGATGAGTGCATGGAGTCCATAATAAATCCAAAGGAAGTAATAGAGAGAATTGAAGGCTTTCCTAAAGTAGTAATAGCCACTTTTTCTCATAAAGTAATGGATGTTTTTTCAAAGTTAGAAGGTGTAGTTCAAGTAGGAGTTACAAGGTCAGTAAATGGTGACGTAATTATTTATAAAATGGATTACAAGGGCAAGAATATAGGATTTTATATGACTCCAGTAGGAGGCTCCTTTGCAACAGGTACCCTTGAAGAAATTATAGCTATGGGAGCAGAGAAGGTTATAGTATATGGCTCTTGTGGTTCATTAGATAAGAATATTACAGCTGGGCATTTAATTGTTCCAACTGATGCATACAGAGATGAAGGGGTAAGTTATCACTATATGAAACCGAGTGATTATGTTACTATTGAAAAGGCTGATAAATTGGCAAGTATATTAAATGATTTAAAAATTCCCTATGTTAAAGGAAAGATTTGGACAACTGATGCAATTTATAGAGAAACCATAGGAAATATGCAAAAAAGAAAGGCTGAAGGATGTATTGCTGTGGATATGGAATGTGCATCACTAGCAGCTATGTGCAAGTTTAGAGGAGTAGAGTTTTTTCAATTTCTATACTCAGCAGATAACTTAGATAGTGAAAAGTGGGAAAAAAGAATTCTTGGTAATTTAGACTTAAGTGAAAGAGAAAGATATATGATGATAGCCTTTGAAATTGCAAGTAATATATAAAAACATTTCAAAATAAATGTAACTAATGTATAATAATAACATGAGTATAAAAATGCTAATTTTAGGGGGGAAGTTTATGAATATATCAAATTTCAGTAAATATTCTAATTTGCTAAAGGGGTATACAGAACTGCGATGCCAAGATAATTCATCCATAGGTATAATGATGACAAATGGCAATTTGATTCAGAATATTAAATCATCTTCTAGTGGTATTTCTGCAAGAGTAAATGTAAATGGAGCATGGGGATTTGCTTCTAATTCTAATGTTAATGATGAAAGTATTAGACAAGTACTAAATATTGCAAGACAAAATGGGGAATTTTTAAATTCTAAGTCAGTGAGTAGGCATAGAGAGTTAATAACTTCAAACTATTCTATAGAAAAATCTTTTGCTACAAAGAAGGCAAGATTAACTCAAAAACAGTTAATAGAATTTACTAAAGAAATAGATAATTATATTCTAAAAAAATATAACAATCTAATTAGCAGAAGTATAAGAATTAATGAATTAAATATGGAAAAAAGTCTTATTACATCTTCAGGAGCTGAGTTATATTCATTTTTACCAAGAGCAAATATAATGGTTGAGTTAGTGGTTAATGATAATAATGGGATACCAGTTGATTTATATGAGGTTATAGGTGGATTAGGACAATTTGAAGATAATTTTATGAGTCCGCAGAGTTTGTATGAGAAAATAGATAAGATTTATGGAAGCTTAAGGCAAAAGGCCGAAGGCGTATATGCAAGTGGTGGATTAAAAGAGTGTATATTAGCTCCAGATTTAGCTGGAATACTAGCCCATGAAGCAGTTGGACACACTACAGAGGCAGATTTTGTGTTATCTGGATCAATAGCAGGTGAGTATATGGACAAGGAGGTAGCTAGTCCATTAGTAACTTTAGTAGACTATGCAAATACGGCTTTTGGAAATACATGTCCAGTACCTATATATATAGACGATGAAGGAACCAAGGCTGAGGACGTAACTATAATAGAGAATGGTATTTTAAAGAGATATATGCATAATAAGGAAAGTGCAAATATGTTTAATGCAGCACCAACAGGAAATGCAAGAGCCTATGAGTTTTCAGATGAGCCTATAATAAGAATGAGAAATACATGTATACTTCCTGGAGTGGATAAACTTGAAGATATGATTGCATCTGTAGAAGATGGTTACTATTTAATGAATCCTGGTAATGGTCAAGCTGATGCTACTAGTGAGTTTATGTTTGGAGTAACCATGGGTTATGAAATAAAGAATGGAAAGCTAGGTAAAGCTATAAGGGATACCACTATATCAGGAGTTGCTTTCGATATGTTAAAGACTGTTACTATGGTGTCTGATGACCTTACATGGTTAAATGGCGGAATGTGTGGAAAGAAACAACCTATAACTGTAGGTATGGGTGGTCCAGCAATGAAATGTAAGATAAATATAGGGGGAAAATAGTATGGGAAATAGAGAAATAGCCTTATATTGTATTAGTAATATAGTTAATCAGGGAGCTGATAAGGCTCAATGTGTTTTTACTCATAGTAAGAAATATGAATTGAATTTTGGAAATGAAGACATTAATCTTTTAAGAACAACAATTGATACGAATATAGATTTAGTTGCCATAAAAGACAATAAAAAATCTACCATATCTTCAAATAAAATAGATGAAGATGAAATAAATAAGAAAATAAAAGAGTTAATGGAAATGTGTGAGTCGGCGGAGAGTGATCAGTGTAATGATATTGCAGAAAATCAACTGAAAGAAGAGTTTAGTAATGGAGATGCCGAGCCAGACTTAGATAAAATGCATGAATTTACAAGTACTTTTTTAAAGAAGTTAAAGAAAGAGTTTCCACAGGTTAAATTTATGGATGGAACTACCTTAGAGTTTAATAGTAAGGAAACTAATTTTGTAAATTCCAACGGTGTAGATTTTAAAATAGTAGAAGGTATTTATAGAGCTAATATAATTTTCTTAGCAAAGGAGGGGAAAAAGTCTACATCTTTTACAGGTTTTAGTTATGTATTTAATGAATTACCTTTAGATTTTATGGAGTATGCTGATATTAGGCAAAGGTTTAAAGATATAGTTAGTCAACTTACTTGCAATGGAATAAAGGGTAAATTTATTGGAGATATAATTTTAACTCCAGAGTTAGTTGGGGAAATGTTATACTTATATAATATAAGTTTCCTTGGAGATAGATCACTAATTAGTGGTACAAGTATTTTAAAGGATAAATTAAATGAGAAGGTTGCTAATCATAATTTTACGGTTAAATGTATGCCATTATGTGATGAGATAGCTAATAAAAACTTCATAACTGCAGATGGATATAAAACAGAGAATATAAGTATCATAGAAAATGGGATTTTAAAATCTTTTATTATAGATTTATACGCTGCAAAGAAAACTGGAAGGCCTGTTACTAAAACTTCCTTTAACATAGTTGTAGAAAATGGAGATAAATCCATAGAAGATATAATAAAATCGACTAAAAGAGGAATAATTCTAGGCAGGTTTTCAGGGGGAATGCCATCATCAAATGGAGATTTTTCAGGAGTAGCTAAAAACAGTTTTTATGTTGAAAATGGAGAAATTAAGTATGCCATAACTGAAACTATGATAACTTCAAATTTAAAGGATATGTTTAATAATATAGAAGAAATCTCTATAGAAACTTTAAATACTGGAGAATACGTAACTCCTTGGATGAAGATTAAGGGTGTGACTATTTCAGGAAATTAAAATCATAAAAGCTCTATGACTGAAGATTTTTAGCCATAGAGCTTTGCTATATATTGTTTATTCTTCACCTTTAAATATGGAGCCTAATCCTTTAATAGCTAAAAATATTATAAGCATTACTACAAATATTCCGCCCATACCTTTACCCATTACAATTAAACTTTCCATGAATGCCTCTATATTTATATTCATTACAGGCCACCTCCGATTAAGAAGAGAACTAATCCACCAGCTATAACAGATCCTATTTGTCCAGATACGTTAGCTGCAACTGCATGCATTAATAGAAAGTTTTGAGGATCTTCTTTTTGACCCATTTTTTGAATTACTCTAGCGGACATAGGAAATGCTGATATTCCAGCTGCACCAACCATTGGATTGATTTTATCCTTTGCAAATAGATTTATAAATTTAGCAAATAAAACTCCACCAATAGTATCAAATATGAAGGCAATTAGACCAAGACCTATAATCATAAAGCTTTGAGAGGTTACAAAGAATTCAGCTTTCATCTTAGAAGCTATAGTAATTCCTAAAAGTAAGGTTACTAAGTTAGCTAATTCATTTTGTGCAGTGCTGGATAACCTCTCTAAAACACCGCATTCTCTAATTAGGTTACCAAACATTAAGAAACCTATTAAAGCTACAGAGGTTGGTGCAATAAGACCAGCTATAACAGTAACTATTATTGGAAATAATATCTTTGTAGTTTTAGAAACAGATTTAGGATTGTATTTCATTTTTATCTGTCTCTCTTTTTTAGTAGTTACTAGCTTGATAGCAGCTGGTTGAATAATTGGTACTAAAGACATATAAGAATAGGCGGCCACGGTTATGGGTCCTATGTAGTTGCTTTTAAAATAGTTTGCAACAAAGATAGAAGTAGGTCCATCAGCAGCTCCTATAATTCCGATGGAAGCTGCATCTTTTAATGAAAACCCTAATAGCGCTGCTAAAGAAATGGTAAAGAATATACCAAACTGAGCTGCAGCGCCAAATAAAAGCATTTTCGGATTTGTAAGCAATGGACCAAAGTCGATCATAGCTCCAATACCTATGAATAAAATAAGTGGAAACAATTCATTAGCTATACCCATATTGAATAAATTATCTATTATACCAATTTCTTCATGACCATTAATAAGTTGAGTTACAGCTCCAGAGAGGGGTAAGTTTACAAGAATAGCACCAAACCCCATTGGTAGTAAAAGTGCCGGTTCAAAACCTTTTTTAATAGCAAGCCATATTAGCCCTGCACCTATACACCACATTATTAGTTGTTGCCAGGTGAGGGACATTATGCCCTTCAGTAGAAATTCCATGATTAATCCTCCCATATAAGTTAAATATTTTGCCATTGAAGTTAGTGAGTGTAATTATAATAAAATAGTATTCCCCAATATATTTATTACAACAACATAATTTTACTACAACGTATACATAATTTCTATAATTGTATTTATATAACATAAAAACAACCTAGGTTATAGTTAAAAGTGAATAGAATAAGCACTTAACCTACAACCTTAGGTTAAAATATAATCATTAAGTAGTTAAGTAATCTTTTAGTGTTTTTATAATAAAATCTATGTTTTCATAACTAATCCAGTAGTGAGTAACAAATCTCATTAAGCCATCTTCTATATCACAAACCTTTATACATCTTTCTAAAAGGTATTGAACTAAGTCTTGAGAATTTATAGAAGTAGGTAGTTCAAAGAATACCATATTTATGTGTAGGTTATCTTCCATTACTTTAAATCCAGGAAGTTTTGCTAGTTCTTTAGATAAGTATACAGCTTTCTCATGATCTACTTTTAGGTTTTCTCTCATATCTTTTAATGCCACAAGCCCAGCAGCAGTTATTACACCACATTGTCTTAAGCCACCACCCATTAGTTTTCTATATTTTCTAGCTCTATCAATAAATTCTTTGCTACCTGCTAAAATAGATCCAACAGGAGAACAAAGTCCTTTTGATAAGCAGAACATTACTGTATCTACATTTTTAGTGATTTCCTTTACATCTACATCAAGATAAGCAGCAGCATTAAATAATCTTGCACCATCTAAATGAATAGGTAAATTATATTTATTAGCCACTTTTCGTATTTCAGCCATATTTTCTAGAGAAATAACTCTTCCATTTGAATGAGAATTTTCAAGACATATTAAGGCTGTATCAGGATAATGGATATCTTCTTCTTTTCTTATGGTTGCTTCTATTTCACTAGGTGAAAGTTCACCCTTATTGCTATTTAAGGTTCTAAGTTGAACTCCAGCAATAATTGATGCTGCTCCAACTTCATGACAAACTATATGACAGTCATTTCCTAGAATAACCTCATTCCCTTGTCTACAGTGAGTAAGTAATGAAAGTTGGTTACCAAAGGTTCCACTAGGAACAAATAGTGCAGCTTCTTTGCCTACAAGTTCTGCAGCATATTTTTCAAGTTCTACAGTAGTCTCATCATCTCCATATACATCATCACCTACAGTAGCTTTGTACATAGCCTTTCTCATAGCTTCCGTTGGTTCTGTTACGGTGTCACTTCTTAAATCGATAAATTTCATACATATCCCCCCTACGTCATAATTAAATTGTACTATGAGAGGGATTAAAAGTCTAGAATATGTGAAGGGTTAAATAAATATCTAAGACTATAGTATTATTTATGGAGTTTTTGTAAATATACTTAATATGGTTTAAAATCAATTATAGATTTTAAATTACATTAGATTATAACTTATAAAATAACGGAGGAAAACAATGATAGAGGTGTGTTTATTAGGCTGTGGAGGCTCTATGCCAATGCCGGAAAGAAATCTTTCTGCCACTTTAATTAATTATAAAGGGAGAAAGATACTTATAGATTGTGGTGAAGGGACTCAGGTTTCTATGAAGATGGTGGCATGGGGGTTTAAGTCCATTGATATTATATGTATTACCCATACCCATGGAGATCATGTCATAGGACTTCCAGGGCTTCTTTCAACTATAGGTAATAGTGGTAGAACTGAGCCTTTAACTATAATAGGTCCTGAGGGAATTACTAGGGTTGTAAATGGCCTAAGGGTTGTTGCAGAATATTTACCCTATGAGGTAAATATTATAGAAGCCCCCTCAAAGGTGGAGCTTAATGTATCAAAGGATGGGATACATGTGGCAGAGAATAATGAGCATAGAAAAATTCATAGTAGTGAAATAATATTAAATGCTATAGATGTATACCATTCATCACCTTGCAAGGGATATAGTTTTTATTTTAAAAGGGAAAGAAAGTTTAATGTAGAAAAGGCTATGGCAAATAACATTCCTAAAAGTCTATGGAGTAAGCTACAAAGGCAGGAAGAAGTAGCTTTTGAAGGGAAAACATATACTGGAGATATGGTATTAGGAGATGAGAGAAGAGGAGTTAAGATTAGTTTAATAACTGATAGCAGACCAATGGATTCAATGGTAGAATTCATTGCAGAAAGTGATTTGTTTATCTGTGAAGGTACCTATGGTAAGGATGAGGATATAGACAAGGCTATCAAAAATAAGCATATGATTTTTAGAGAATCTGCCACACTAGCTAAGGAAGGGAGAGTTAAGGAACTTATATTAACTCATTTTAGTCCTATTATGGGAGAACCAGCACAGTTTATAGATAATGCTAAAGAGATATTTGATAATAGTGTCATAGGAGAAGATAGGATGGTTAGGACGTTAACTTATATGGACTAAAAAGAATTATCCATTAAATTTATAGTATTATAACTCTATATATTGTAAAATGTAGAGTATACTGTTATATTACGTAAAGATAAACTGTAAATATGAGTAAGTTGAAATTGATGTAAATGTAGTTTTAATTATTGCTGGAGGTCTAAAATGGATAATATTATTAATAATGATAAAATTAAAGATAAACCTAAAAACTATAAAAAGGAGTACTTAATAGGGATATGTATTTTAATAGGATTTATATTTCTTCAATTATTTGTTTCAGGATTTCATGATATTTATGATGATTCACCAGTGTTTTGGATTATACTTATGGTAAGCGGTATTGGGTTTCATAGGAAGAATTGGAAGGAATATATGATATTGATTTTTCCAATATTAAATTATTTTATATTTAGATTTTTTTATATTTATATTCCTAACTATATTATAATTTTTATGGTATTATCAGTTTTAACTATTTTTTATGCAGTTAAAGAGAATTCCCATAAAAAGAAAATAAAGATTGCTTTAGTTATAGTTCTAGGTATATTGTTATTTTCCACAAACTACTATCTTTATTCTAATCGAATAATAAAGGATGGAAATTTAGAGGCAGAAATAAAACGTTCACAGGAAATAAAAAAGCCTGCATTTCTTTCTTTAAATCAACGTGAATTAGATGAAATAGAAAGTATTTGGATTAGTACTGTTAGCAAGGTAAAGAGCTTAAATGGTATTGAGCATATGAATTATCTTAATACACTTTTTATAGATGATGAAGGTTTTATTATGGATTATAGGCCTCTTTTGCAATGCAAAAATCTAAAACGAATGTCTATTTGGTATGGATATTTAAATAAATTAGGAGAGCTTGATACTTTTGGAAAATTAGAAGACTTAGAAATTGTTTTTCCTAAGAAAGGTTCTTTAGAAGATATGCCATATTTTCCAAATGTAAAAAAGCTTGATATTCAGACTAAGAAGCCTACTAGCCTTTCAGGTTTAAAAAATTTCCCAGAAGTTGAGAAGTTTTCACTATCTGTTACAGGGGTTCCCAATTTGGATGGTATAGAAAACCTTACTAATTTAAAAGAAATTACACTACATGACAAAGTTATTGAGAATTATGATAAATTGCTTAGTATACCTACATTGAAGAAAATATCATTATGTTCACCACTTAGTATTAATGAAGAGCTTATAGAAGCAGCTAAAGCAAAAGGAATAGAAATTGAGATTATGGAGTAAGTTAATAAAATATTTCAATAAATTTTAATAATATGTAAGATGAACTTATGAATAATAAATATTAATAATAATTATAATAAATACCTATGGATTAAAACACTGTTGTGTGCCTAGTCCATAGGTATTGTTTTATTAAGTTATTTTTCAATATTATATGTCATAAAATTAAATTCTTTATGACTTTTTAAATATGTAGACATTAGACTTATTAGTGGTAATAAAATTAAATAAAAAGAGAATAAAATAGCCCTTGCATCTACACTTAAAGTGGTTAAAGGTACTAATACAGCTACATTCCAAGGTATTAATGGAGCTATTACAATAGCTGAATTTTCTAGATCAAGTGCCAAGTGTTCTTTATCATAACCTAATCTAATATAGGTATCATTCATAGTCATTTTTGTAAGCATTACTGCCAATACTTGAGTACAGCCAACCATGGAACTAATGATACTGGTTATTATTGTAGTGAGAAATAAAGTATCAGGTCTTTTTATTTTATTTAAATATTCTTCTATAAAATCTAGCAGATTAGCCCCTTGAAATATTCCGGTAAGTGCTGAAGAGAGAAATACTATAAAGGCTAACTTTATCATTGATATTATACCTCCACCCTTTATGATGCTGTAAAGAGGGTTATCAATAGGTAATTGGAAACCAAAGATGGCAGTTTTAATAATTTCACTACAGGTAGCATGTTGAAAAATGAAGGATATAATAGCAGCTACAGTTATACTGATAAACATAGAAATTTTCACTTCAATTTTAAAGAATGATAGTACAATTATAATTAATGCAGGAAGCAATGCTATTATATTTATATTAAAAGTTTCAGTTATCTGAGATAATATATCTGAGTTACTATAATTTACAGGCATGAATAAGGATAGAATTAAATATAAACCTAGAGATAATATTAAGGGCATTAAAGAAGTTTTAGTCATTCTCTTAATATTATCGTAGAGATTGGTATTTGTAATAGATGCAACTAGATTTGCACTGGAAGACATAGGTGATGCTCTGTCTCCAAGATAGGCACCAGAAAGAATTGCTCCAGCTATTATAAGGATATTGCCACCACCAGCTCTAGCCATTACTATCAAAGAAATACCTACAGTACCAATGGTACCAAAGGAAGTTCCAAGGAGCATGGATATAAAAGCTGACAAAATAAAGGCGCTTACAGCAAAGAAGCTTGGATGAATAAGATTAATTCCATAATAAACAACTGAAGGAACTGTACCAGAAATCATCCAAAGAGAAACGATTGCTCCTATTAGAATAAATATCTTTAATACCCCTAAGGATTCTTTGCCTCCTTCAATTAAATATCTAAATCCATCCCTAATGGAGACGCCTCTTTTTATTGCTATAATAAAGAATATACATAGTACCATGAATAAAGATATAACAGTATCTATATTTCTAATTACTCCTGTTATAAATATAATTGTAGAAATGATTAGCCCTAAAATCACGTCCATAAAAACCCCCCATATAAATAAATTTCACTTATATATTATCTTTAATATTATGAATTTACAATATAAAAAGAGATAAATTTATAGTCTACTCATTTTAAAAATATAGCAAATTTAGAAAATGGGATTCTATGGGATAAATTTATTTTTATTTCATGAGATTATTTGGTTATATTTACGTATATTATATAGAGAATATTTTAGGAAGTGATTGTTGTGAAGAGAAAAGTGATTCTTGTGATAATTTTTACAGTAGCAGTTTTTCTTACAGGTTGTGGTAATAAAAATAGTGAAGAAAATAAGAATACTAATGCTGATATTAATATAAATAATAATAATGTTGTAACAAACAACACTGATAATACCTTAAAAGAAGAAAAAAATACAGGTTCTAAAGAAACTACTAAAGAGAATAGCACTACTAAACCAGAGGAAAGTAATAATAACCATAAGTCAAGTTATAGTATAGATGACTATTTTAAATTTAAGGAGAATGTAAAATACAATTATGCTGGTACGAATTCAGAGTATGCAGAATATGTTACCTACGTTGATTATATAAATGGTAATAAGGTTCAACTAAGAAGTAATAATGGAGGAACAGAAACGGTCACAGTTTTACAAAATAATAATGGAGAAATTGCAAAAATATTTCAAAGAAATGAGTGTTATTATAGAGAAAATTTCACCAATAAACCATATAACGTAAGTGAAGTATTACTAAAGGAACCACTAGTGGTAGGTACTACATGGAAATTATCAGATGGAAGTAAAAGATATATTTCAAAGTTAGATGTAAAGATTTCAATAGGCAGTGGAGATTGTAGTGCTATTGAAGTTACCACAGAAAATACAAATGGCCAAATTGATTTACAGTATTACGCTGTTAACAAGGGGTTAATCAAATCTATTTATGATATTAAAACCATGAAAGTTACTTCAACTTTAAAAAGTATAGAAGAGAATATGAGATTAAATCAAAGTATAAGATGTTATTATCCAGATGAAAATTATAAAATTCATTATGAAGATAAGATTCTTACTTTTTATACTAATGATATAACTAAAATTACCATTCAAAAATTATTTAAGAACTTTCCAGGAAATAACAAGGGTCAATTATTAGGGAAAAATGTAACTATAAATAGTTTATATTTAAATGATGATGGTATGGTATATATAGATTTCAGCAGTAATTTTGTAAAAGAAATGAATGCAGGCTCAGGATTTGAAAGTGCTATCTTAGAGAGTATTGTAAATACTATAGGAAAATACTACGGAGTTAATAAAGTTTATATCACTATAGATAATAAGCCTTATAGTTCAGGTCATATAGTAAAAGCTAAGGGTGAATATTTTAAAATAACATGTGAATAAGTTAGGAAAAAATTTTATAAAAAATGTGTTGAATATTAAAATGATATAAAGGCTATTTAAAAAGTAGTATATTAGATAAACAATTTCATTAAAAGATTACTCAATGGTATCTTTTAGGTGGAATTGTTTATTTTATGTAAAATATAATAACAACAGAAAAACCAACAATAGACACATAAATATAATAATTTATTATAAAAAGAAAATCAATTTAATAAATTCAGAAAATTTATTAAATTATAAAACATTATATCAAACAGTAAAATAAACATAGAAAAGTTAAGATGATATTAAGATAATTATTATATAAGTCAAGGGGGATATAAAGATAATGAAAACGAATAACAGTTCTCAGGAAAAAAGACCTAGCTTTGGAGCAGCAATATTTATAATTCTTTTCTTATGTATTGCAATGGCTTTACAAATTTTTGTTTTTAAACAAAACTATGCTACCCATATTACACTTATAATAGTAACGGCTGTTGCTGCAGTAGTAGCATTAATGTCTGGATTTTCGTGGAAGGATATAGAAGATGGAATTGTGTATGGATGTAATATTGCATTAGTACCAATGCTTATTCTTATGCTTGTAGGAGTTCTTATTGCTACTTGGATTGCAGCTGGAACTATACCAACTCTTATATATTATGGATTAAAAATAATATCGCCATCATTCTTTTTAGTTACATCAGCATTAGTTTGTTCTATAGCTTCAGT
Organism: Clostridium sp. UBA4395; assembly: GCF_002390995.1. Taxonomy (NCBI): domain Bacteria; kingdom Bacillati; phylum Bacillota; class Clostridia; order Eubacteriales; family Clostridiaceae; genus Clostridium; species Clostridium sp. UBA4395. The sequence continues at coordinate 46,225 of NZ_DGRF01000054.1, read as the reverse complement.
TTCAACAGGAAGCAGTTATACTACAGGAGCTACCTTTGGAGTTGCATTTATGGGAATAGGAATGGGATTAGGAATTCCAGCACCATTAACAGCAGGTGCAGTAATTTCAGGAGCTATTTTTGGTGATAAAATGTCTCCATTATCAGATTCTACTAATTTGGCAGCTGGTGTGGCAGAAGCTAACCTTTTTGATCATATTAAATCTATGTGTTATACTACAGGACCAGCTTTTATAATATCATTAGTGCTCTATGCATTTATAGGGTTTCAATTTAAAGCGGATGCTATAGATGCTTCACAAATTAATATTATACTTAACGGATTGAAAGATAACTTTACATTAAATCCAATAATGTTAATTCCACCAATTATAGTTGTTATTTTAGCAGTAAAAAAAGTTTCTGGACTTGCAGTAATGGTTATAGCATCTATTGTGGGATTAATATTTGCTGTGGCATTTCAGGGGTTTGGAATTGGAGAAATGCTTGGATTTATGAATGATGGATTCGTTTCTAGCACGGGAATTGCAGAGATCGATGCACTTTTAAGTCGAGGAGGACTTCAAAGCATGATGTGGACAATATCTCTAGGCTTTATTGGAATAAGTTTTGGTGGACTACTAGAAAAGACTAAAGTTTTAGGAGTTTTATTAGAAAAGATGTCAGGGCTAGTTAGTAAACAGGGAGGATTAATCACTACACATGTTATTTCATCTATTGCAGTTAATTTATTCTCTGCAAGTCAATATATAGCATTAATAATTCCAGGAAGAATGCTTGTACCTGCTTATAAAAAACTTAAAATTCTTCCTCAAGTTTGTTCAAGAACTTGTGAAGATTCTGCAACGGTCACTTCACCATTGGTTCCATGGGGATTATGCGGAGTATATTTTTCAGGAGTTTTAGGAGTCTCTACCCTTGAATATATACCTTATGTATTTTTAGCATTACTTTGTCCTTTAATTACAATTATATATGCATATACTAATAAATTTGTATTTAAAGAAGGCGATATAAAATCTTCGAGCACTTATGAAAATAAATCTGTATAGTTAGAGGTATGTACTTATGAAAAGAACAGCAATAGATTATATAAATAAAGAAAGTGTTACAAGTCTTTTAAAAACACTTGTTAATATTCCGAGTCCTTACTTTCATGAAAAGGAAATTATGGCTACTGTTTATACCTGGCTAGAAGAGCATAACCTAAGCCCGCAATTTCATCACTACAATGAAAAGAAAATTACTCAATTCCAAGGACTAAATGTTATAGGTACTATTAAGGGAAAAAAACATGGTCCTAAAGTTTACTTCAATGGACATATAGACACTGTGAATAAGTGTAATGGATGGGATACAGATCCATTTAAAGCTGTAATTAAAGAGGATAAGCTTTATGGATTAGGAGCTTTAGACATGAAATCCGGAGTAGTAGCTATAATGCTTGCCATTGAAGCTTTCAAGTCACTTCATAATGACTTTAGTGGAGAAATTGTTTATTCAATTGTTTCTGATGAAGAAGGACCATACGGATTAGGTACAGATGCAGTTATAAGGGATGGTATTACAGACAATGTTGATGTGGCAATAGTAACAGAACCTAGTAGTGGATTTTGTAAGAAACCTTTTCCATGTGTTTGTTTAGGGGCAAGAGGTGGATTCAATTATATTGTAACTTTAAAGGGAAAATCATCGCATGCGGCAAATCCTGAAAGAGGAATAAATGCATTAGTGGATTCTGCAAAATTAATGATAGAGCTTGAAAAGTCATCTCTTATTGAAGATGAAAAGTTAGGAACGGGTTCAATATGTATTTTAGGATGCAATAGCAAAAATGAAGCTTGTAGTGTACCAGATGAAGCATCTTTTACAGTATTTAGACATGTAGTTAATGGTGAGGATGAAGATTATGTTAAGAAAGAATTATTTAATGCAGTAGCAAGAGCTGGTATTAGTTCTAAGGTCGAATATTCATTAAGAGAACATCCTAATGAAGAGACTAAGGGGTTTCTTCCATATACTATTGATGAAAATAATCCATATGTTGAGAAATTCATAGAAAGCGTAGAAGAAGCTTCTAAGAAGAAGTGCACTATTGACTATTTTAAAAGTATAGGAGATTTTAATTATGTAGGTTCAAGATTAAAGGTTCCAACTATAATATTTGGTCCTGATGGAGGTAACTATCATACAAGTAATGAATATGTGATAATAGATACTGTAACAGAAACAGCTTTGTCTATTTACAATTATTTATGTAATCTTCTATGTAATTAGAATTCTATAGATTGTTAAAAGATTTTAAGGAGAGGTAACGTTAAAAGTTTTATCAAAACATTTTAACGGCCTCTTTTAAATATGTATTAATAAAATTATAAGTGTTATAATGGAGTATATAATGAGAATTCGAGGTTGTTAATATGGCTGACTTAATTTTGTATAATGGAAATATTATAACTTTTTCAGAGATGCAATGCTTTCAGTGGATTGCAATTAAAAATAAAATAATAACACAAATAGGATTTGAAGAAGATTACTTACATATAGCAGATAATAACACAGAACTAATAGATTTAAAAGGAATGACTGTGCTTCCAGGATTTTATGATAGCCATGTTCATCTTGTTCAAACAGGATTGAATTCTATCAGTGTTGATTTAAGCAATGCTACAAGTTTTGATGAGATTTTTAATCTTATTAAAAGGTATTGTGATACTGCACCAAAGGATACATTAGTTAGAGCAGCAGGTCTAGATGAAACTAAACTTAAAGAGAAGAGACTTCCAACAAGATATGAAATTGATAAAGTTTCTCCAGATCATCCAGTTTGGATAAATAGAAAAGAGTATCATACTAGTATTTTAAATTCCTTAGCATTACATAAATTTACTATACCTTTAAATCTTAAAGGTGTAGTAAAGAATGAAGCTAATATTCCAACTGGTGTCCTTACCCATACTGCTAATGCATTAGTTAGAAAGCAGATATTGGAAAGTATTAGTAATAAAGCAAGGTTTTCTGCAGTAAATAATACTTTAAAAATTGCTATTGCTAAAGGTGTAACTACAATTAATGCCATGGAGGGAGGATATACTTTCCATGATAAGGATGCAGAGTTTATTTATGATACAAAGGATGATTATCCAATAGATGTTATATTATTTTATCAAACTATTAATGTAGATAAGGTGATGGAGAAAAATTTAAATAGAATTGGTGGAAGTATTTTTTTAGATGGATCTTTTGGATCAAGAACAGCAGCGTTATGTGAACCATATGAGGATGATGTTACTAAATCAGGTATATTATATTATACCCAAGAAGAATTAAATGAATTTGTATTGAAATGCTATGAAAATAATATTCAGTTAGGTACTCATGCTATAGGTGAATTAGCTATTGAACAAATAATTTCTGCCCATGAATTTGCAAATAGTATATATCCAAATAAAAATCTTCGTCATCGAATAGAGCATTTTGAACTTCCATCTAATGAGCATATTAATCGTGCAAAAAAGTTAGGATTGATTGTATCTGTTCAACCTACCTATGAATATTTTTGGGGGGGAAAAGGGAAGATGTATGAGAAGCGATTGGGAAAAGAACGAACTAGAAAGACAAATCCATATAGAACTATGATTCATAATAATCTTATAGTTTGTGGAGGCTCTGATAGTGATGTAACTCCTATTAATCCATTATTAGGTATTTATTCTGCAGTAAATCATCCTAATGAAAATGAGAGAATAACTGTGTTAGAAGCTATAAAGATTTTTACTATTAATAGTGCTTATGCTGTATTTGAAGAGGATAAAAAGGGATCTATAGAAGTCGGAAAATATGCTGATTTAGTTATATTAGACAAAAATCCCCTTAGCATAGATTCCAAGGAAATTAACGATATAGGTGTTGTGGCAACTATTAAAGAAGGTAACATACTATATGAATGCCGACTTAGACCGGATACTTATTAGTTAGTAGGTGATAAATATTGAGTAGAGTTCATATATGTGTTTTAGGTGAAGTAGATATCAAAGTAGATGGTGTAAGTGTAACGGATAAGCTTAGCAATAAGGCTATAGGATTACTTTGTTTTTTATGTGCTAATAAAGGTAAAAAATTTACTAGAGATAGGCTTTGTACGTTTTTTTGGAATAATACAACTATTGAAAATGCTAGATATAATCTAAGATATAGCCTTTGGGTATTACGTAAAATATTTAATCGTGAAAATTGTGATTTATTTATTAGTTCAAAGGATAGTTGTATGATAAATCCAGAATTTGATTATTATATAGATGTTCTACAAATAAATTTTATAATGGAAAATTTAATCAATGAAGAAAATCCCATATTATCTTTAGAAAGATGTAAAGATATTTATAATGGTGAATTTCTTCAAGGATTTTATTTGAAGAATTGTCCTGATTTTAATGATTGGATTTTCTTTGAGAGAGAAAAATATCAGGAGTGTTATAGCACGTTGTTATTTAAATTAGCTAATCTATATTCAGAAAATAGTATGTATAATGATTCTATTATAGTATTAAATGAAGTACTAAAACTTAACCCCTATAGAGAAGATATTTATTTGGAATTAATGAATTTACATATACAAACTAATGATATACAAGCTGCTTTAAAGGAGTATAAGAAATGCGAGTATATTTTAAGAGAAGAGTTAAACATACGTCCTAGTGAAGAAGTTATAAACTATTACAAAAACATCATTTGTAATAGTGAAAATACAAAAACAAATTTTTATAGGGTAGATAAAGTTAAGGTGAATAACGTTAAAAAAACTAGTATAATTGTACAGTGTTATCCTATAAATAAGATTAAATATTTTGGTATAGCATGTATAGTGGAAAAAATTATGCAGAGGTATTCAATTGAGCAGTTAATGGATTTAGATGAGTTTATTCTAAAGGATCTGTTAAGAATACAGCCAAAAGTTTTGTTAATAAATAAAAATCTAAGAATTGAAGATAATTTAAACCATTATAACGAAGAGAATAGAATTTATTTTTCTTTCGAAAGTTTACTTTTATATATTGAGAAAGTTTATCCTATAGAAATTCATATTAAAAATGTTAGTAATATTGATGATGTATCGCACAATATACTTAAATTATTTAGTTTAAAAAACCCAGAATGTAAAATAAAAATCTTAGTAGATGGTAATAAAATTATATTATAGATAGAATCAAAATAAGACTTTAACAAGAAGAATAAAATGAGTATTATCAGATATATTTAAATCTATAGGAAAAAATTTCATGAATAAAAGATGTTGACTATTAAATTAAAATAGGATACTATGATAACAGTTAAATATGAATTTACAAATGCAACGAAAAGGGAAAGTAATTAGTATTAGTTATTACAGAGAGGGTTAATTTGCTGAGATAACCTATAATAAGTATTAGTGAAGTGCCCCTTGGAGCAGAAAAGCCGAAGCAAGTAGGTTTTTATGGGAACTCCCATTACAGAGTTATGGTATGTAGTACCTAAAATGAGATGGATATTTTTATATCTAATAAGAGTGGAACCGCGGAAGTATACCTTCTGCCTCTGTATATTACAGGGGCAGAAGGTTTTTTGTTCTATAAGTTTACGCGGAAAATTAGTAGCTTATAGAATTTTGCTGGCCAGCAAAGAACAAATGAAATAAGGAAGCTCTACTAAAATGCTTATAAGTAAATTCAAAATTACTAAACAAAATAAAAAATAAAAGGAGATTTTAAAATGAATATAAATTTAATATTAGCAGTAATACTATCATTACTAGCAGTGTTTACCATATATGCAGTTGAAGAAAAGACTAATAAATTTACTTATACTACATTAACAGCACTTGCTTTAGGAGTTATTTTAGGAGCGATATTTAAAGAAAACATTTTGTTTTTAGATATAGTTGGAAAAGGATATATGTCCTTAATTAAAATGATAGTTGTACCTTTAGTTATGGTTTCACTAATTACAAGTATAGTTAGACTAAAGAATTTAGATACATTAAAGTCTATAGGAATTAAAACACTAGGAATTTTATTAGGAACTACAGGTATAGCAGCAGCTATAGGAATTGTAGTAGCTAAGGTATTTAACTTAGGACAAGGATTAACTTTTCCGGGAGCAGAAGACTTTGTAGCTAGAGAAATACCTACATTTACTCAAGTGTTAGTGGACATGCTACCATCAAATCCAATAGCAGCTATAGTAGATAATAGAATAATTCCAATAGTTATATTCTCACTATTTGTAGCTATAGCTTTAGTTACAGAAGATAATATAAATCCAACTAAAGCAAAACCTTTTAAAGATTTTGTGTTATCAGCTCATACTATAGTATCAAGAATAACTCAAATAGTATTAAAATTTATACCTTATGGAGTTTTTGCTTTAATTGCAAAGGCTGTAGCAAGCAATGGATTAGAAACTATTAAATCCTTAATATGGGTTATTGCGGCAGTTTATATAGCAGCTATACTTCAGTTTATAGTGGTTTATACTCCACTTATTGCTTTTGTAGCGAAGAAAAATCCTTTAAAATTCTTCAAGGGAATCTTTCCAGCTCAAACAATGGCTTTTACAAGTCAAAGTAGCTATGGAACACTACCAGTAACTATAAAATCTTTAGTTGAAGGAGCTGGAGTTTCTGAAAATATAGCTAGCTTTGTAGCACCTCTTGGATCGACTATAGGAATGAATGGTTGTGGAGGATTATATCCAGCTATAGTAGCTATATTTGTTGCTAATGTATTTAATGTGGATATGACAATTTACTCATATGCTTTAATAGTCTTAACTACTATAGTATCTTCAATAGGTATTGCAGGAGTTCCAGGTTCAGCAACTATGTCTACAACAGCAGTATTAGCAACATTAGGATTACCTATAGAAGGTATGGCAATGATAATTGCCGTTGATTCTATAATTGATATGATGAGAACAGCAACTAATGTTACAGGCTCTGCAGTGGCAGCTTTAGTAGTGGATGAAACAGAAAAGAGAAAAGTTGCCAAAAGGAACAAATAGTAAACGAATATATCATTATAATATTTAAACACATTTTAACAGTGAGTTAAACTAAATTCTGAAAACAGATAATAATAAATTCAAAATAACTTCATCCTAAAGATAATTAGCTTTAGGATGAAGTTTTTTATATGCAACTTAGCATGGGATTTATGCAGCTTAGAAGGATATGATTGTCTTAATAAATTTTAAAGAATATACTTAAATTATAGATTATAGATAATTTGAATTTTTTAACTGGTTAAAGAATTTGAATAGAAAGGAAGGCATTAAATGAAGATTATAATAAATGAAGTTGAAGATATTGAAGATGTAGAAATAGTAATTAACTGCAAAACAATAGATGAAAATGTGACAAGAATTATATCTAAACTTAAAGCCTTAGAAGAAAAAATAACAGGGAATAAGGATGGAAAGATATTTATTCTAGATACAAGTGAGATATTTTACTTTGAGTCAGTTGATAAGAAAACCTTTATTTATATGGATAAGGAGGTTTTCCAGACACATTTAAGACTCTATGAATTAGAAGAAAGACTTAAAAATACAGATTTTTTTAGAGCTTCTAAATCTACTATTATAAATCTGCGAAAGGTAAAAAATATAGTCCCTATGTTTGGAGGACGAATAGAGATACTTCTAGATAATGATGAAAAATTAGTAGTTTCAAGACAGTATGTACCTATCTTAAAAAATAAATTAGATTTATAGGAGGAGTATTGTATGAAAGAATTTTTTAAGAACACATTAGAAATAAAGATAATAACATGTATGTTCTTTACGTCTCAGGTTGTTATTTATACTCTTATTGCTCCTTTTTTAGGAGAAAAAAGTATTCATTTAAGTTTAATATGGCAGATGATATTTATATCTATAATTTTAACTCTTCTCCAATATGTTATATATGCATCTAATATATTTATGAAGGTAAAGATTTGGATTAAGATAATTATTCATTATTTGTTGCTTGTTTTTATAGGTTATATATTAGCTATAATCTTTAATTGGTTTGACTTAAGTAGCGGTAATAATTTTACTATTGCATTAAGTATATTTACTGTATGTTTTATTTCCTTTACTGGGTCTATTGCATTATACAATAAGGTTTCAGGAGAAAGATTTAATGAAAAATTGAAACTGTATAAAAGTTCAAAATTTGATGATAAATAGGGGGATAGTAATGAATATAATTGAAACTAACAAATTAACAAAGAGTTATGGAAAAAATCGAGGAATAGTAGATGTGAACTTGCAGGTTAAAGAAGGAGAAATTTTTGGATTTGTAGGTCCAAATGGAGCAGGAAAATCTACTACTATTAGAACTCTTTTAAATTTTAATTTTCCGACTTCAGGGTATGGAACAATTCTTGGAAAGGATATAGTTAAAGAAAGTAGTGAAATAAAAAAGTATATTGGGTATGTACCTAGTGAAGTAAAGTTTTATGATGAATCAAGGGTTAAAGATATTATAAGATATGCTGAGAGTTTTTACGAAAACACTAATAAGGAAGATACTGATGAACTATGTAAAGAACTAGAGGTAGAGTTAGAGAAAAAAATGAGTGAATTGAGTCTTGGAAACAAGAAAAAGGTAGCTATAGTACAAGCACTTATTCATAATCCTAAGCTTTTAATTCTTGATGAACCTACTAATGGACTAGATCCACTTATACAAAAAAAACTTTTCAATATACTAGAAAAACAGAGAGCTAAGGGAACTACAATATTCTTATCTTCTCATAATTTAGTTGAAGTTGAAAATCTATGTGATAGAGTTGCAGTAATAAAAGATGGAAAGATTATTGATGTAATTGAAATAGATAAGCTTGCCAGAAAAACGGGAGTAAAAATTACCTTAAAAGCTGAGGGGATTGATAATAAGAAGGTTGAAGAGTTTAGGGGAGAAGTTATAGAAAATAATAAAGGTGAAATAACTTTTAGTTTTATAGGAGATATTGATAAATTAATTAAAGAAATTGCTAAGTTTAATGTGGAGAAGTTACTTATAGGTGAGCATACTTTAGAGGATACATTTATGGATTATTATAAGAGGGAAGGGGAGAAGTAGGATGAATATATTCAAGTTTGAGTTTAGAAGACTATTAAAATCTGCCATTATTTGGTCTGTGGTATGTGTAGGACTAGTAATAATGTTTATGGCATTATTCCCTAGCATGAAGGATAGTGGAATGCAAGAAATTGTTGCTACAAAATTAGATGCGTTGCCACCTGCACTATTAGAGGCGTTTAATCTTGAAGATGCTGTAGATTTTGGAAACATTTCAGATTATTTAGCCTATGCAATTCAATATATTTCTATGGCAGCTGGAATATATGGAATAATTCTTGGAATATCTGCTTTAGTAAAAGAAGAAAGTGAAGGTACCATTGAGTTTTTATATTCTAAGCCAATTACGAGAAAAAAAATAGTAACTTCAAAATTAATTTCCTCAGCAATTATATTTTACCTATTTATTGTTATAGTTGGAGTTGTAACTATGGGAATTTCTATGGCTGTAAAGCCAGAAGAGGTTGAGACTATGACACTATTAATGGATATAAAAACTTTATTTATAGGAATGGCTTTTCTCGGATATATATTTATGGCCATAGGATTTTTATTATCGGTTATAATAAAATCTAGCAAACAAGGGACATCCATTGCACTAGGAGTATTCTTTACAACTTATATATTTGGAATTATAGGTAAGATGAAAGATGAACTAGAAGGATTTTTATATTTATCACCCTTTGATTATGTAGTTCCAGCTAAGCTGCTAAAGAATGGGTTTGAAGTGAAATATGTACTTTTAGGATTAGGAATAATTGCTATATCTATTGTAACTACTTATGCTATTTATAATAAAAAGGATTTAGCCTAAACTTATATAAATAAATACCTAGCACTTTAATTAAAGAGCTAGGTATTTATTTTCATTTAATATTTAGTTCTTCTTTGCTTCATGATAACTAAACCTACTCCTAAGAAAGCTACTGAAAAAGCTAACATTATTAACATTTCAAATAGGAGTGGAGTTAGAGTATCCATATTAAATGTTGATAGGGCATTAAGTTTATCATTTACATTTATAAACCAATATACTGGATTAAATATAGCAGTACTTTTTACTGTTTCGCTGAGAAGTTGCTGAGGAACAAAGGCACCTCCTAAGAAGCAACAAACTAAAGACACAAGGTTAGAAATTGGACCTATGGAATTTTTAGTGGATATATTGCTAATTAAGAAGCTAAGGCATAAACAAGTTATTGTAAATATTAGAGAGTTTATACCATGTAACACTCCACTAAAAGAAAACATGTCTTTAGGATACATTACTATTGCTAGTGCCATGAATATAGTCCAAGTAGATAATGCTAAAACCATATCTCCTAAAAATATCTGCATGTTGAAGTTATAGGAATTAATAGGTGAGCATAAATTTCTCCTTTTTAAGTCTGGAGAATTGAAAATATTTGATACTATAGATATTCCAAGTATTAACATACATAGCATAGGATAAGCTAAATAGTTAAAGTAATAGGTAACGCTACTTTTAGTATCTTCTTTATTATCCTTTGCTAAAGTAACTTCTGTATCTATAGATAAATCTTTATTTACTAGATCACTTATTTTTTGAAAGTCTAAGTTCTTAGTATTATCAATGTAAACTTTGGTTGTGTTAAGATAATTATTTATCATTGATTTTATAAAAATACTACTGGAAGAGTTAGGTATACTTTGAGTTTCTAAAGTATAGGAATTATCTTTAAGAAAACTATCTTCAAATCCTTTAGGGATGGTGATTACAATTTCTGCTTCTCTAAAAAATAATGCATCTCTTATTCCTTCATCGGTAGTTTTAATTTTTACCAATTTAGAATTTTCTTCAATGTATGCTTCTAAATTATTTGAAAGAGGGGAATTATCATTATTTAAAACAGCTACTTTACATTTTTCAGTTTCAAAAGAGGTTGAATCTGTAGAATTCCCAACATTACTAAAAATAATTGTCATAAATATAAATATAGCCATATAAAGCAATAAAGAGGAAAAGGCACTTTTTTTTACTATTCTAAAATACTGTTTAAATACTTGCATACTTTTGCCTCCTTAAAACTAGATAAGTAACTATTGAGAATATAACTCCATACAAGGATAGAAGACCTAGATTAAGAAAATATCTATCATAGGTACTATAATAGTATAATGAATAAAATCCGTCAGTAATTAAGTTAACAGGATTTATATAGGATAAGATAGGAAATTTATCTTGAATGAAGTATTTAATCTGAATTGCCATCATTCCAGACAAAAAAGAGCATACCATTGTAAATGCCAGTAAAATTCCTTCTTTTACGCTAGCTTTTTTATTAATTAAAGAACTTACCATGGCACCCAAAGTTATTCCATTAAAACAGCCTACAAAGCAAAGTAAAATTACATAACCTATGGAGTTACCAAAGTCTATTTTTAAAACTTGAGAAATATATAGTATAACTATTAGCACTGTTGAAAAATAAAATAATAAAGTAGCACTTATTGCAGCTAAAAAGGTTTTTATTTTATTCACAGGAGCTATATTAATTCTTGCTGCTCTTTGAGATTGATTTCCTTGGATATTTATAACATCAGTACAACCAGGGGTTGAAGCTAGAATGCAAGTCATAGCTAAAAGGGTATAAAAATAAATTACAACAACGTTTGTAGAACTATTCAATTCTTTATCTTTAGTGTAGTTATTATAAAGAGCAATATTATTCATAAAATCTTCATTCATAATACTTGGGTTTATGGATACTAAATTTGATATAGTGGAATACTTTTGACTATAACTATCTACAAAGGTTTTTATTATGGACTCGTTAATACCAGACTTTGCAACGGTTATTTCAATATTATTTACAAAGGTTATATACCCTGAAATTTTACCTTTAGAAAGCAATTCTTTCGCACTATTCTCATCAGTATTTTCTATATTAAATAAATCACTTTCCTTCATAGCTGTAGAAAAGCTTTCAGGTATATTGCTATTACTTACAAGAGCAATATTAACATTCTCAAACTCTTCACCGGTGAGTATATTTGAAAAGGCTAAATTGAAAATTGTAGCTAATGCAATTGGAAATAATAAGGTCCAAAAGACACTTAATTTATCTCTAAAACGACATTTAAGTTGATACTTAAAAATATGCCAAAACATTCTATATTCCTCCTTTAATCTCTAAGCTCTTTACCTGTAATTTCCAAGAATACATCATTTAAGGTAGGTTGCTCTGAGTAAATTTTCCCATAACTTATTTTATTATCTCCAATATAACTAACAATGTCGCCAAGAGAACTATGTCCACTTTTTGTTCTAATGTTTAGTAAATTATTTTTATAGGCTACTGATATAACATTAGGGAGAATATTTATATTTTTTATATGATTTTCATTTAAATTAAAGGCCTCAATAGTTATTTTCTCACCTAAATCAATAATTGACTTTAGTTCTTCCTTTGTGCCCTTAGCAATGACTTTTCCCTTGTCCATAATAGCGATTGAAGTACAAAGCTGTTCAATTTCTTCCATGTAGTGCGAGGTATATATAATTGTGGCGCCTTCAGCATTTAATTTTTTTATTCCCTCTAAAATGTGATTTCTACTTTGAGGGTCAACAGCTACCGTTGGCTCGTCTAAAATGATTAGTTTTGGATTATGAGCTATACCACAAGCAATGTTTAATCTTCTAAGAAGTCCTCCACTTAATTTTTTAGGAATAAATTTTTTGTAATCTGAAAGACCAACAAAATCAATAGCCCTCTCCACAAGTACTTTTCGTTCCTTCTTATTGGTTACATATAATCCACAGAAATAATCAATGTTTTCATACACTGTTAATTCATCAAAGACGGCTACATTCTGCATGACGATTCCAATATCTTTTTTTACTTTATAAGTTGTTGGAGTCATTTCCTCTCCTAGGATTTCAATAGTCCCTTTATCATATTTAAGTAGAGATAGCATACAGTTTATAGTAGTAGTTTTACCAGAACCATTTGGACCCAAAAGACCAAATATTTCACCTTTTTTAATGTCCAAATTTAAGTGATCTAAAGCAATTAGTTCACCATATCTTTTTACTAGGTTTTCTATTTTTACAATCATAGTTAATACTCCTTACTTTATTTAGTTTATACTTATAGTTTATTAGAGAATCTCTTTGTAGGTAAGTGCTATTTGTCATGAATATTACATTACATTTGTCACATTAAGAAATTTGTATATGTTATTATAGATATATAAAGTGAGGGAGTATAGATGAATAATATATTAAATAAAATTATTTTGTTTATAGGTTCGGCATTATTACTTATAGAAAATTATAGTATAGAAAAATCAATCTTACCCATTTTAGTTACAGTGGCAATAACTTGTTTTCTAGAATATTTTAGCCAGGATAAATTGAATGTAATAGTATTAATAATATATAGTATCCTTTGCATTTTATATCCTGAATTTCTTATGGGCATTCCTATAATATTTTATGATACTATTTTTTCAAAGTATAAATATATATGCATCTTAACTTTAATTCCGTACCTTATGAATATACATAAATATTCACATATTATTAGTATAATGATTATTGGACTTCTTAGTACGTCAGCAATATTAAAGTTTAATACTGTGAAATATGAAAAATTGCATGATAAATTTATAAAACAAAGAGATGATTTAACTGAGATATCTATAGTATTGGAAGAGAAGGTAAAGGAATTACAATATAAACAAGATTTTGAAGTGAATTTTGCAACATTAAAGGAGAGAAATCGTATTTCAAGAGAAATTCACGATAATGTAGGACACCTTTTAACTAGCTCTATATTGCAAATCGGTGCTATTATGGCAATTACTAAAGAGAAGCAAACAAAAAGGCTTCTAGAGGACATTAAATCTACCTTGGACCAAGGTATGGATTCTATTAGAAGTAGTGTTCATAATTTACATGAAGATTCTATTGACTTATATGTACAACTTTCAAAGCTTATAAATGAATTTAAGTTTTGTAAGGCTACTTTAAATTATGAGTTTTCTTCTAATCCAGATGTTAAGATTAAATATGCTATTATTGCTATTGTAAAAGAGGCACTATCTAATATAATAAAACATTCAAATGCAACCACAGTAACTGTAAGTTTATATGAACATCCAAAATTATATCAAGTAATTATTTTAGATGATGGAAGTAAAAAGAAGGCAAGTATGGATGGTGGAATGGGATTACAAAGCATTGAAAAGAGAGTAAATAGCTTAAATGGTATTGTGAATTTTGATAATTCAAAAGGGTTTAAAATATTTATTTCTATTATGAAGGAGGGGAAACTATGAGAATAATTATTATAGATGATGATAAGCTTATAGCAGCATCATTAAAGACAATCATAGAGACATCAAGTGATATAAAAGTTATATCTCTTGGATATAGTGGTGAAGAAGCTATAGAGCTGTATAATAAGTATACTCCAGATATATTACTTATGGATATTCGTATGGGGGAAATATCAGGTCTAGAGGCTGCAAAGAAAATTTTAAAATCTCATAATGAGGGGAGAATATTATTTTTAACCACTTTTGAGGATGATGAATATATTATAACTGCATTAAAAGTTGGTGCTAAGGGATATATTTTAAAACAACATTTTGAAAGCATAGTACCTGCTTTAAAAGCAGTAGAACTTGGACAAAGTGTTTTTGGACAAGAAGTTATATCTAAAATTCCTACCATGTTAAATAGTACTGAAAATAAAAAAGATATATCAAAGTATGATTTAATTGATAGAGACATTGAAATAATCACTTTAGTTTCCAAAGGGCTTTCTAATAAAGAAATATCAGCAAAATTATTTTTGAGTGAAGGTACAATAAGAAACTATATAAGTAGTATTTTAGAAAAATTAAATCTTAGAGATAGAACACAACTTGCAATATTTTATTTTAACAATATAAAGTAAAGCATTTTTGTATTTAACTTTTGTATGTTGTAGAAAGAAAAAAGAAAAAATAATAAGAAAGTGAATATAAGAATAATAACTGTGTATATGCTTATACTATAATCATAAAAATGTACACAGGAGGTTTATTATGAAAAAAATAGCGCTTTTAATTGCAACAATAGCATTAACCACAGGACTTGTAGGATGTACTAATAATGACACTGCAGGTAATAAAGGAAATACGGGTAGTGAAGTTGCTCAAAATCAAACTGAAAATGGAACAGCAAATAGTGAGAATACAACCTTAGACGGGAATGGAACTAATGATAGTGGAGTTTTAGGCATTAATGACAAGAATAGTAATGACAATACACTCTTCGGTATTGATTTAACCAACAATAATTATTCTAATGGTATATATCGTGGTTCATATATAGATGAGGACGAATTAACAGTTGAATTTACTTTAGCTAATAATCAAATTAAGGATATTAAATTTATAGCATTATCTAATAATGATGATAATTATTTAAAAGATAGTAATTTCAAGAATGTGAAAAATCATTACGAAGCTTTGATAAACTATTTAAAGGATAAAGATATAAGACAAAGCCTTAATGATTTATATAACCCTTCTTCTATAGTTAAGGATATGGATCAAAAAGTTGAAGTAGGTAAGGTGACATCAGCTATACATGATGCTTTAAATAGAGGTGTATATTCTACTACTAATGGTACTAATAAATAATATATATTAGATTGGTAATAAAAAGGGACTGTCTCAAAATGAATTACTAAACTTTACATTAAGGTTTAGCTTATTTTGAGATAGTTTTTTAGTTTAATGATATTAAAATGCTATTTATACAAAAATAGAGTAACATTGAAATTCTATATACATATAATATACTAATAGAATAAAATTAAGGATAAAAAATTATTCGAAAATTACAGATGATATTAAATATATAATCGAAGGAAGTACTGTAATTAAAACAAAATATATTAGTGTATGAGGTGTAATATATGGATACAATTGAGAGAGAATTAAGAGATATGGCAGATGAAAGTTTTAATCCAACACCAAAAGATATGGATTCAATACCAGAGGAAGGTCAAGATTTTGAAATGCCTACAAAATATGAAGCTCAAGAAGATAAAGGTCCAAAAGGTGAAGCTACAAAGTGTGGAATAGGGCCAATTCTAATACCATGTACTTGTCCGCAAGATTTTGGACAAGTGGGGGTAATAGATGCTACAACTGCAGGTAGAATAGTAAAGTTTTCTATTAAAGTTAAAAATCTTTGCAGAAATAAAGAATATATAGTTGGTGTAGTATTATATAAGTGGGTTTGTGTTTGGCCTTGTAAATGGGTTAAAGTTCCTATTGCAGAAAATTTTAAAATTGCTAAGTATACAGGATGCGAAAATTGTGGAACAGACACGGTTTATTTCCAATTAGCTATTAAAGAACCTTTATGCTCTGGACAATATATAGGTATTGATATTATTGATAATTATATAGGCGCTTGTAACTTACAATTTTAAAATACGGTGAAGTAGCTTTAAATTGAAAAAGGCACTAAGATATACATCCTAGCGCTTGGATTATAAATATTGTACAAAAACTCCTTAGAATATAATTTTCTAAGGAGTTTTTTATTAAGCTATTACGGTTTTAGTAGTCTCTTCTTTTCCATCCTTTTTCCAAGTACTATTTAATAAATAAAAAGATGTTACTGCAGAAATTAAATCTGAAGCAGGATATGCAATCCATGCACCTATGGTACCAAAAATATTTACAAAAACTATAGCTAAAGGAATGAATACTATTAGTTGTCTAAATAAAGATAATCTAAATCCTTTTTTAGCTTCATCAATTGCTTGATAGTAGTATATACCTATATAATATAAACCAACTAAAGGAAGTAGTAATATACATATTCTAAGGGCCTTAACAGCCTCAGGTAATAACTTTGCATCAGTTAAAAACAAGCCTATCATTTTTGGAGCAAAATACATAATAAATACTCCAAATATTAAAGAGATTATTGTTACAGTTTTTATAGATGCTTTAACTGTATTTTTAACTCTATCAAAGTTTCTTGCACCAAAGTTAAAGGCTACAATTGGTTGCATAGCAGAACTTATACCAATTATTGCAATAAACATAAACATAGATATTTTAGTAATAACACCTACTATTATTATAGCTTCATTGCCACCTCTAGAAATTAATAAGTTATTTAAAACTACAGAAACTATTGCATCTGATATTTCAATAACAAAGGTTGAAAATCCCACAGCAATTAATCCTTTAATTAATGTAATATCTATATTTGGTAGAATATTATTTATTGAAAGTTTAATTTTAAAGTGTTTAGTTACATCTTTAAACTTGTATAGAACAAAAATTAAGCCTACAAATTGAGAAGCTACAGTAGCAATAGCTGCACCAGCTATACCTATATTTAAATGAGCTACTAATATGTAGTCAACTACAATATTTAGAAGTGCACCGATACTGTTAGCATAAAGACCTATTTTAGAGTTTCCTAAAGCTGTCATTACTTGAGAGCATACTATAGTTAATCCTTGAAATATTGCTCCTATAAAAATTATAGATATATAATCATTAGTTAGCCCAAAAGTAACGTCACTTGCACCAAGTTTATATAATAATCCACCTTTAAATAAGAATAAAAGTAGAGGGATTATTGTTAAAGATACTATGGTAACAGATATTGAATTAATTATTGTAGATTTAATCTTTTCAGGTTGTTTTTCACCGGAATATCTTGAAACATAGGTTGAAGCTCCTACACCAATTAAGAAAGCGATTGCTATAAGAAAGCGTTGAATTGGAAACGCAACTGTTAAGGCACCGATAGCATTAGGACCAATATATCTACCAACAAAAACTGTGTCTACCATGTTATAGAGTTCTGCTACTAGCAAAGAAAAAATTGCAGGTATGGCAAATTTAAATAATACTCTGTATGTCCTTCCATCCGAAAATATTTTAGGGTTAATTCCCATTAGTTTCACCTCATTTATTTGAAAATTCTGCATATTTTTCTTGAGTTTATTTTATAAAAAGTTCTCTTTGTTTTTTATAGAAAAATACGTTTTGTCTTCATGTTTAATTTAATATTAAAATATTTTATCTTATATTAATATTATAGTTGAAAACAATTAAATAAACATTCACTTAAGTGTCCATCAAAAAGTACTATTCTGCCCAAATAGTCATTGGTTAAAAATAGGAAAAAGCACAAAAGCACCTTAATTAGGATGCTTTTGTACTTAAAATCAATATATTTTATACATAACATAATATATTTTAACTGAAAGTATACCTATATTCATATAAATTGAGGTAAAATTAATTAATCTTAATAGGCTTCTGAACTTCATTAATTATAACTAATGTAGCTCCATAGGTTTTTAGGGTAACTAAAATATTTATAACTGTACTCTTCTTAAAGTATTTAAATCTAATATTAGGATAAGAAGCTTTATGAAGAATACCATTTTCATCTTTGTTAAGTCTAGTTGGTCTCCCCATATCAATCCAATAGTTATAGGATGAACCAATCTTTTCATTTATTTCATAGGTAGTTACATTAATATCTGAATGAATATTAGTTATATTAAGAGAAAGTTTTTTCGAAGTCGCATTTTTTATACCTCTAAGCTTTGAAAAACTTGCCATAGAAATTAAATCATTGATTTTATCATGATAAGTATAAAGTAAAATCTCATATTGATTGTTAGTTTTGGTAACTACATATCCATCACCTTTAGCTACTAATGTATTACCTAATTTATTTAAAAGTGAATAGGCATAAAAGGCAGGTTTTTTTATTCCCTTATCATTTATAAGACCAGGATAACCAAAGAATAGTTCATTGGTTATATTTACTTGCTTATCAAGGACGTCAAAGGCTCTTATAAAGCTTAAATCTCCCTTATGATTTACTACATTATCAATAATAAATGGAATCATATAGGCTGTATCATATATATTATTTACTTCATTATTTATCATAAAAGGTTCTTCTTCAAAAGCTAATTTATTGTAAATCAATATTTCTTCAATTGAAGTCCTTAAAGTTTCAGGAAAGGTAGAGGAAAATTCAAATCTAAAATTTTTGTAATTAAGAGTTTCTATTGCACTGAAATATTCCATGAAGGATAGAAGAATATTTTTAAAGTCTTCATGTATATCTATAGAATTTTTAAGGGGTAATATATTTTTAGAGGCAACTTCATAGCTTTCATCATTAATGTCATTTATATGTTCTTCATATGTGCTATCCATATCTAAAACAATTATAGGCACTATATCTAAAAGTTCTATAAACTCTAGTACGTCCTTTGCTCTATTCCAGTTATGAAATTTAGAGCCAGGGAAAATAGCCATATCAGTACTAAATAAATTTAGGATCCGTCCATATTCAAAATCCATTTCCCTTTGAAGTTCTTCTAGTGTATCTTTATTGTCTTCAATTAAAAGGTCAAAGGCATCACCAATGGTTATAATTCTATTAAAATTCTTATCAAATTCACCTATACAATTTTCCATATTAATATTTAACTGGTGAATTTTGTCCTCATAGTTAAACCTATCGTAGTCCTCCAGATAATATATTACCTCATCTAGACTTTCTTCTAAAGGATGAGTTATATATTTAGTCAACTTTTCTAGGACTTCAGGAGTAGATTTGTATTTTTTCCTAAATTGTAAAGGCGTAAGCTTATAATGAAGTTTAAAGTGCTTATTAAAGTATCTAGTATGAGAAAAACCAATTTCCTCAGAGATTTCAGATAGTGTCATATCTGTATCCAAAATTAATTTTATAGATTCTTCAACTCTAATAAGATTTAGAAAATCAGTAAAGGAATATCCTGTAGCATATTTTATTTCTCTTGATAAATAATGAGTACTTAGATATTCATTACTTGATATATCTTTAAGAGTTATATTGTTTTGATAATTATTATAAATATATTTCGATATACTATGATATCTTTGAAGTTGATCTTTATTTTCTTTAAGCTCTTGTTTTTCATGAATTAAATAGTTGAAGTTATTTATAAGATGATAAAGAAGTTTTACAAGAATATCTTCAATTTCTTCATCATAATTATCTTGTTTTTGCACTGTTTCACAAAGCACTTGACAAAGAAATACTCTTAAATCTTCATACTCTTCACCTAATTGCGAAGCCTTACTAGAAGAGTTGGTATAAAAAAACATATTCTCAATATCGTTATAGTACTTTTGAAAAAAGTAGGGATCTATTTGAAATATGAGTACTTTATTGTCAGGATCATCACTTTCAATGCTATGAACTTCATCTATATTTATAATTTCAATTTGATTTTCACTTATTACATATTTTTCAGTATTTATATATAGATTGATTGTGCCTTTTATAACATAAAGAATTTCGATGCAATAATGCCAATGGAGTGGATAGTTTTTAATGGTATTAAAAGAAATAGATATAGGCATATTTGCAGAATAGTTAATGTATTGTCTATGCATTATAAACTCTCCTTGTCAGTTTCTTCAGTATTAATAGTATTATAGCATTAATTAGAAAAAACATGCTAGGAGAATAAAAGGGAGAAAGGGGAAAACCTCAAGAAACTATTTTTCTTGAGGTTTTTGGATTTATTATGAACTTGCATAGATAATTTTTACCTAAGCAATATTTTAAGGCTCTATAACATTTCTATAAAAGCTGCCATTCTAGTGTTAAGTTGTCCAATGTCAGCAGTAGAGTAATCTGTTTCTATACTGATGTAAGGTATTTTTTTAGTGTTATTAACAAATCTTTTAATTTGCAATGTTTCTACGCTATAAGTATGACAAGCTTGAAGTACTACATCCACAACTGCATCAACTTTATATCCATCTATCATTCTATTAAGTAGCTCTGTACGGTTAGGATTAGGTGTCATACAAGAACATCCAATATTTAAATATTTACGAGCAATAGCATCATAGATATCAGGATTATTTTCATCTACTAATTCATCGATAGCTTTAGCACCAGTACAGTTTTCAAAAGCCACGACATGAGCTCCATTATCTTCTATTGCTTTTATAACTTTTTCTGTAGCTCCACCAATAGGACATCCAGTTATAAGAATACGAGGTTTCTTTTCATATTTTTTTTCTACTTCATATTCACCTTTAATTTTCTCACTTAGGGCATATATTTCTTTTGGCACCTCTGCTTTATCAAATTTAAATGTAGTACCATAAAGAACTTTAAACATATCTTGTCCTAATATCGCGGGTGGATCAAGTTGTCCAAGACTGTAGAATGCTTTAAGAGCTTTTCTTTCTTCATTTTTTAATTTAATAGCCTTTTTAATATCTTCATCACTTATAGTAGTTTCAAATTGTTTTTCTAAAACTTCCTTAAATTTTATTACTTCTTTCTTCCAAAGCTTTAAACCTTCTTCACTTTGAGAGTTTGGTAGTTCCATAACATGAACAGGCTTAAACTCACTTAAATATTCATACATTTTTTTCTTTCCATCACAAGTAGTTTCACCTACAACTAAATCAGAAAAATAAAAGAATGGACATTTATCTGTTTTAGCAAATCCATAACTTGATTTGATAAGTGGACATAGATTACGCGGTAATTCTTTTTCAGCTTCTGCAATTGTCTCATCAGACATAGAACAAAGAGATACAACACTTGCACCCATGGCAAGAGGTAATTCCTGTGGCATATAAGTACAAAATACTCCTACTAAAGGTATATTTTCATCTTTAAGTTTTTTGGCTGCAATAAAGGAGTTTCTCCTAGCCTCTGCAAAGTCTTCAAATATTTCAGGTAGTTCTTTTCTTATTTTCATTTTAATTCTCCTATCATTTTACGTGGTATTGAAAAATAATCTATCTAATAAGATTATACATAGAAATTATGTAATATTATGAATTATAGTGTTATTTTATACATTTACATCTATCTATAGAATGTTATAATACTACATTGATAAAAATAGTGATAAAATTATATTATATATAGTAGTTTAAGTAGTAAAAATTATTATTAATTTATTAGGATTTATAGGAGGTAAGGAAAATGAAATACAGTTTTGATGAAAAAGTGGACAGGGTAGGCAGTAACTGTTTAAAGTGGGACTTAATAAATCGAACATACAATGATAGTGAAATTATACCTCTATGGGTAGCAGATATGGATTTTAAAGTGCCAGAAGAAATAGGAGATGCTATAAGAAAAAGGTTAGAACATCCTATTTTTGGATATTCCCTTACACCACCATCATACTATAAAGCTGCTATAAATTGGTTTGATAAAAGATTTCAATGGAAAGTTGAAAAGGGATGGATGAAGTTTGCTCCGGGAGTTGTACCAGGTCTTAAAACTATAGTTGCTGCTTACACAAAACCAGGAGATGAAATTATAATTCAAACGCCGGTATATCATCCTTTTTATAGTATTATAAAAAATAATGGGTGTCAGGTTGTAGAAAATCCCTTAACTTGTAAAGATGGTAGGTATGAAATGGACTTTGATAACTTAGAAAAGATAATTACTAAAAAAACTAAGTTGATAATTCTTTGTAGTCCTCATAATCCAGTAGGAAGAGTATGGACTGTAGAAGAATTAAAAAGGGTTGGAGAAATATGTATAAAGAATAATGTACTAGTGGTAGTAGATGAAATTCATGCAGATATAGTTTATAAACCTAATATACATACAGTATTTGCATCTATCAATGAAGAATTTGCTAATAATTCTATAATATGCACAGCACCAAATAAAACCTTTAATATTGCAGGGTTTAAAACTGCAAATATAATTATTAAAAATGAAAAATTAAGAAATCAATATATACTTCAAATGGAAAAAGACTGTATAGAAGGAGCAACTACTTTAGGTGCAGTAGCACAAGAAGCAGCATACACTAGAGGAGAAGAATGGTATCAAGAACTTATGGAATATTTAGCGGGAAATATAGACTTTACATTAGAATTCTTTGATAAAAGAATTCCTAAAATTAAGATTAGAAAACCAGAAGGAACCTATTTATTGTGGCTTGATTGCTCAGGATTAAATATGAAGCCAGAAGAATTAAGTAATTTCTTCCTTAAAAAATGTAAAGTATGGTTAAATGATGGTGGCATGTTTGGACATGATGGAGCCATGTTCCAAAGAATGAATATAGGAACTAGTAGAGTTGTTCTTCAAGAAGCTTTAGAAAGAATAGAAAGAGAAGTAAATAAATTATAGGTTTATAATAGGAGGTTGCCTAAAAAATTAGGCAACCTCTTAAATAGTTACTTTAAATTATAATTTTCAATAAGTTTTAGAGTTAGTTTTAAAGCATCTTCTCCATTTACCCATATATCAGGTTTGATACCTTCACCTTCCTTAAAGAAATTTTCATCATATAGCCTTAACCAGTTTCCATAGGAAAATTCAATATGGGAATTGGGAAGATAACCCAGTTCTACATTAGAACTTTCAAGAGTACCATGAGTATTAGTACCTACTACTACAATATTTTCAAAATCCTTTAGATGCTCTACAAAGAATTCAGCAGCTGAGGAGGTTTTTTTATCTGTAAGAACAAAGATAGTATTTAAATTTTTATTAAGCTCTTTTTTAGATTTAGGTATATGTTCATAATAATAAGCATGAATTTTTTTAAGTTGTAAAATTTTTAGGTCCTTATGAAAGGTGTTAAAATCGTAGTAGGACAGGGCATCATTAGATCTTCCATAAAGAAGTAGAAAAAGACCCTTCCCTTGAGATGAAACTCCAAAATATTCATTTATCCAGTTTAAAGCGGTCAATATATCGCCACCATTATTACCACGTAAATCTAATATACTTACAGGAGAATCCTTTACTTTAGAAGCAGTATTAATGAAATCTATTCCTTCTAAACCTATATTATAGGGAACTTCTCTGGAAGATATTATAGGAACATCATCTATAGTTGTGTAGTTTAAAGATGAAATAGACTCATCTGAAAGAGTATTTGATAATTTCAGTTCAATATCTTTAGTATATTCTGATTCACCTCTATAAAAAACAACATTTATGTTCCTTGAAGCTTGTCCAGAACATTTTTCTAAAACACCTAAATTGTATAATAGCTTACCTTCAGTATTTATTGAAAGATATAAATAATTTTCGATGTTTTCATCTTTATTTATAGATTTAATGTAGTAAAAAACACCTCCATATTCTACATAATACCCTATTCTGTTTTTGAAAATTCCTAGAGTTGAATTTGTATAATATCTGGAGGTATTTTCTAAGTCAAAGCCATTGTTACCTATATAAAAATGTCTATCAGGTATAAAAGCAAGATTATCTTTTAAGGTTTTTGTTAGTTCAGCTACATTAATTACATCATTATCACCAATAAAACTTAAAACTGATTCTTTAGCCTGTGAAAACAATTTATCACTACCATAATAATTATATGGTGCGTAGCTAGATTTTAAAGCCTTAAAATATAGTTCTACATCATAAATAGCTTCTTTTCTGGTTATAGCAGTAGGAGATATTACGTGAGGTGTTAAAAATAGTAGAGTGTGCTCTTTAGCAGTTAGTATATCTTCATTTGGAATTTCGGATATAAATTCTCTAATATTTAGTTTAGATATGGGAATATTTAAATTTTTATGATTTATATTTTCTAAAGCTTTTTCAAAGGAAATATCTTTTTTATAATAAGGCAAATAAATTAAAATTAAACCTAAAATTATAATAAAAAGAATTTTAAAAATTTTTTTCAAATTAAAATCCACCTCCCTATAATTCTATTAAATAAGGTTATTATACCATAAAATGTAAAAATATAAAGACCTTATGAATAAAAATGAAACAAATTAATAATTGACGGCCTTTTAGTTATACTATGTTTTGGTTATAATGTTATTAATAAGAATCGGAAAAGTATTTCAACTAGTTTTAGCATAGATAAATCTTAATTCTACATTAATGCAAATATATAATATAAAAAATAAATTTGGGAGTGATAAAGTGGCAAAGATTATTATAATAGAGGATACCGAAACTATTAGGCAGGAGCTTGCAACATTTTTAAATAGATATGGATATGAGGTCATAGCCCCTACTAATTTTGAAAATATAATATCTATTATTGAAAAAGAAGAGCCCAATCTCATACTCTTAGATATAAACTTACCTGTATTTGATGGATTCTACATTTGTAGAGAAGTGAGGAAAACTTCTCAAGTACCTATAATTGTGGTTACAAGTAGAGATAGTGATATGGATGAGCTAATGAGTATGAATTTAGGAGCAGATGACTTTATAACTAAGCCTTATAATACACAAATACTTTTAGCAAGGGTAAATTCAGTACTAAAGAGAGTAAATCAAGGGAATGAAGGGAATCAAGAAGTATTAGTGTATAATGATTTAAAGTTAAACCTATCTAATGGAACCATAAACTGTGGAGATAATGCTTTAGAAATCACTAAAAACGAATTAAAAGTTCTTTATTACCTTATAAAGAATAAAGGAAATATTGTATCTAGGGAGGATCTAATGGATTATCTATGGAAGTCTAATTTGTTTGTAGATGATAACACTTTGTCAGTAAATGTGACAAGACTTAGAAAAAAATTAGAGGAAATTGGAATTAAGGATATTATAGAAACAAGAAGGGGACTTGGATATATAATGCCATAAATATATAAATATTTATGTAGAGAACTATTTATACATAAAACTATTTAAATATAGAAAAATAAAACTATTTAAATAGTTGTTCTGTTTATGCGGGTTTGAAGGAGTTTTCTACTATAAATAGTAGAGAGGAATAGATAAAATGAAAGTTAGGGATTATCTTAAATCAAGAATTGGCTTTTTAATAATTAATGGAGTCCTATTTATGATTTTTGTATCTATTTTAATATTTTTAAATGTAGGGAGTGGACTAATATTTTTATCTTTCATATTATGGTTTACTCCATTAAGTACATATTTAACCCTTGAAGTTATTAAACATAAGAAATTTTTAGACAATATTACAGGAACTATAGATAACTTGGATAAAAAGTATTTGCTTCCAGAGGTTATGGAAAAGCCTAATTTTTTAGAAGGTGAAATAGTTTATCAAGTTCTTAAGGAATGTAATAAAAATATGCATGAAAATGTAAAAAAGTATGAATGTACCCAAAAAGAATATAGAGAATACATAGAAATGTGGGTTCATGAAGTAAAGACTCCTATTGCTTCTGCTAGACTTATTATAGATAATAACGAAAGTACGGTAACAAATAAAATTGGACATGAATTGAAGAAGGTAGAAGATTTCATAGAACAAGTCCTTTATTACTCAAAGAGCAACGATGTAAGTAAAGACTATATTATAAGAGAATTTAATTTAGAAGAAGCTGTTATGGAGATTTTAAGAAAGAATTCTAGAGATTTCATAAATAAAAAAATATCCTTAGAGATAGGAGAGATGGGAGGTAAAATTTTCAGTGATATAAAATGGGTGGAATTTATTTTAAATCAAGTTTTAGGAAACGCCATAAAGTACTCTAAGGAATCAAATGGAATAATAAAAATACATTCAACTTCTACAGAAAATAAAATAACTTTAACTATAGAAGATAATGGTGTTGGAATTTCAGAAAGAGACATTTTTAGGGTTTTTGAAAAAGGTTTTACTGGGGAAAATGGAAGAAAGTTTGGTAAATCCACAGGAATGGGATTATATCTGTGTAAAAAACTTTGTAATAGACTTGGATTGGGGATAAGTATTGAGTCAAAGTTAGAATATGGAACTAAGGTGTATATAAATTTTCCCCTAGGAAGATTTACTAGTTTCTAATAATAGCTAAAATAAACTGATTGGATAAAAATTAATCTCAATCAGTTTTTTTGTGGTAAACAGAGTTCTTTGCTTCAGAGGAAGTTTTTACTCCTACTGAAGCTTACTAACAAAATTCTAAGTATCAGTATTTTCGATACTTAGAATTCGTTGTCCTTTATGGGAAATCGTTATCCAGGGACGTAGCAGATCTTTACTATCACTTTGAAGAAGATGGGAGTATTAGAGCTGGTAGTCATCGGATAAACATTTGATTACAATGTACTTATACCTAGGGCTTCAATAGTTTCATAAACTGGACTACTCCTAAGTTTATAGATTAACTTTTAGACTTTCATTATTATCTTACGAAAATGAAAGATTAATGACATGAAATTAAATACAACATACTTTTAGAAAAATATATAATAAGCTCATAAAGTTAAGGCAAAACTTAAAATGTATTTTAGGAGGATGAATTATGGAAAATGTCTTAAAGGTTGTAAATATAGAAAAATATTATGGTGGAAAGGGAAATGTGACTAAAGCTATTGATAATATAAGTTTTGAGGTAGATAAGGGGGAGTTCCTTGGAATAATGGGACCTTCTGGAAGTGGTAAAACTACACTTTTAAATTGTATATCTACCATTGACACAGTGACTACAGGAAATATTATTATAAATAATAAAGATATAACTAGTCTTAAGAATAATGATATTGAAAAGTTTAGAAGAGATGAGCTTGGGTTTATATTTCAAGATTTTAATCTTTTAGATACATTAACTGCTTGTGAAAATATTGCATTGGCACTTACTATACAAGATGTAAAACCTAAAAGTATAGATGGAAGAATTAAAGCAGTAGCAAACAAATTAGGGATAAGTGAAATTTTAAATAAATATCCTTATGAAATGTCTGGTGGTCAAAAACAAAGGGTTGCTTCAGCTAGAGCTATCGTTACTAATCCATCACTAATTTTAGCTGATGAACCAACAGGAGCATTAGATTCTAAGTCCTCTAGATTATTACTAGACTCCTTTGAGAAATTAAACGAAGAACTAGAAGCTACTATACTTATGGTCACACATGATGCGTTTACAGCTAGTTATGCTCATAGGATTTTATTTATAAAAGATGGAAAAGTATTTAATGAACTAATTAGAGGAAATGATAGTAGAAAAGAATTCTTCAATAGAATTATTGAGGTAGTGACATTACTTGGAGGTGACAGTGGAGATGTATTCTAAAATTGCATTAAATAATGTAAAGAAAAGTTTTAAAGACTATACCATATATTTTTTAACTTTAACCTTTGCCGTTTGTATATTTTATAGCTTTAACTCTATAGAATCACAAAAGGCAATGTTTGAAATAAGTAAGAAGGAAGCTAGTTTTATAGATATGTTAACTACAGTTATTTCTTGGGTATCTGTATTTGTGTCAGTAATTTTGGGTGGACTCATTGTTTATGCAAATAACTTTATGATAAAACGAAGAAAAAAAGAACTTGGTGTATATATGACATTGGGTATGAGTAAAAGAAAAATCTCAAGTATTTTAGTGTCTGAATCTTTTTTCATAGGCCTTATGTCTTTAGTAGCAGGGTTAATCTTTGGTATAGTTTTATCACAAGGATTATCTCTTTTTACAGCGAAGTTATTTCAGGTAGGCATGAGTGAATACAAATTTGTATTTTCGCAAAATGCTGCTGTAAAGACTATAGCTTATTTTGGAATAATGTTTTTACTTATAATGATATTTAATACCTTTGTAATTTCAAAATACAAACTTATAGATATGATAAATGCTAGTAAGAAAAGTGAAAATATAAAGATTAAAAATCCTATAGTATCAATTATTATTTTTATTTTAGGAGTAGGAATACTTATAACTGCTTATAAGTTTATAATAGAAGTAGGATTAAACATAACTGATTCTAGATTTACTATTTCGATAATACTGGGGATTCTAGGAACTATATTATTTTATTATGGATTAGCTGGATTTATATTGTATGTAATCAAGAATAGTAAAAATATATATCTTAAAAAACTAAATATATTTGTTACTAGACAGATAAGTAGTAAAATTAACACAAATTTTGTATCTATAACAGTTATATGTTTAATGCTCTTTATAACTATTTCTATATTATCTACGGGATTGAGTTTTAAAAATTCTTTAGAAAGTAGTCTTAAGGATACAGTACCTTTTGATGTCTCAGCTAGAATTATAAATTTTGAAGGTTCGGAAAACAAAACTATAGAACAGGCCATTAAAGAATTAGGGTTCAATTTCACAGATAAAGAAAAGTATGTAGTATTACAAGAGTATAGACTAGAAGAAAGTTATGGTGATATATTAAAAGGATACGGTAAAGAAGATAAATTTCTTGATAACGATTATAGTAACATGTCAGCTCTAAAAATAAGTGATTATAATAAACTAAGAGAGTTAAATGGACAAAGTTCCATAGACTTAAAAGAAGATGAAGTATTAATAACCTCTAACTTTAGTAAATTAGTGCCTTTAGTTAAAAGCTATATGAAGGAAAACAAAGTAATTAAAATAAATAATATAAACTATAACATAAAAAATCAAGAGCTTATTACAGAAGCTTATGAAAGCACAGGCTTTGCTAATAATTTCTTTACAGTAATACTTCCAGATAAAGCTTTAGAAAACCTTAAGCCCTATGACTCTATATTAAATTGTAACTTTGTAGGTGAAGATAGAGAAAAACGAGAATCAGAAATAGGAGAAATATTCAAAAACAGCAGAGATGAAAATGCTTCGGGTAAAGACTTTATAATATTAGGTGATACTAAGACTGGCATATATAGTATGACAAAAGGAGCTACTACAACAATTTTATATATAGGTATATATATAGGGATTGTATTCTTAATTTCTAGTGCAGCAGTCCTTGCTCTTCAACAGTTATCAGAAGCTAGTGAGAGCATTGATAGATATAAAGCTCTAAGAAGGATTGGAGCTTCAAGAAAGATGATAAATAAAACCATATTTATTCAAACTTTAATATACTTTGCAATGCCATTAGTATTAGCTATAATTCACTCCATAGTTGGAATTAGTGTAGCTAATGAATTTATATCTCTTTACGGCAATGCAGAGATAGGGGCTTCAGCCACTATAACAGCACTACTGATAATAGCTATATATGGAGGCTATTTCTACGCCACCTATATAGGCTATAAGAATGTAACTAACACTCCAAATCTATGATTTGGCTAAGTGTTAGTTACTCCAGGGAATGAAATGAGTCGGAGTTTCATTATTCCCACTCCAAATCTATGATTTGGCTAAGTGTTAGTTACTCCAGGGAATGAAATGAATATATTTTTTAGTAATAAAGGTAGCCGTAAAGCTACCTTTATATTTACATATAAGGTTATATTACATAACTACTATCAATTTTTAGATGAGAGTTTATAAACTACATCACACATATTAGCAACTTCTGGAGAGTGGGTAACTAAAATTATGCATTTGCCATGATCATGTGCCAATTTTTGAAATATTTTTATAATACTATTTTCTGTTTCACCATCAAGATTTCCCGTTGGTTCATCTGCTAAGATTACTGCAGGATCATAGGATAATGCTCGTGCAATAGCAACACGTTGTTGTTCACCACCGGATAACTTTAATATTCTACGATTAGCTGTAGTTTCATCCAATCCTACACTATTTAATAGTTCTAAGGCTTTTTCTTTTTTATTTGATATTTTTTTACCTGATATGTCCATTGAAAGAATAACATTTTCAATGGCTGTTAAGTGAGTTAAGAGATTGAAACTTTGAAAAACAACTCCAATAAAATTACTTCTATATTTACAAGAATTGAGTTTGCTTATATCTTTTCCATCAAATAAAATGGAACCTTGTGTTGGTTTGGCAAGTCCAGATAATAAGGAGAGAAGGGTTGTTTTACCGGCGCCAGATTTTCCTACAATAGAATAAACTTTATTATCTTTAAATTCATAATTCATGTGACTTATAATTTCATGTTGCTTATTGTCATAAGAATAACATAAATCTTTTAGTATAAAAGAACTCATAATAACGGCCCCCTTTAAGTACGATTACTTAAGATTTTTAATGGTTCATATCTAAGAATAGATATTACTGCTGTTGCACTTGATATCAAGGCAAGTAAAATACCTAGTCCTAATAGTTGGAATAAAACAACAACATCTATACTTGCTGTAATATCTTTAACATAATTAATTTTTGTTTTACTATTAGACGGCCTTGACATGCTACCTTTACTACTGTCCATTCTACCTTGAAATTCACCACCGAAGTTTTCTTTAGTTGTTTGGTTAGATGTTTCTACAGAAGCAATTTGATTTTCTAACAACTTATCTGCGATTGGAACAGAAATAGTAGCACCAATACAAATGCTTATTACTATGGAGATAAATGTAATTATAAATGCTTCAGATATAAATTGAGTTGCAATTTTTACTTTATTCATACCAATAGCAGCTAATACCCCAATTTCATATTTTCTTTCTCTTGCAGCAAATAGGTTGAAAATAATTAGTATAGCTGCACCTATTATTAAAACAACTAAAAGAAAATACACTGAATAATTGCTTAAGTTATTTAGTGGTATTAGGCTTTGTTCGTAGGAATCAACATCTTGTGATGAAATTGTATAGATTGTATCATCTAAACCAAGAGCAACAACGTCTGTTTCAAAAGCCTTATAGTTTTCAATATTAGAGAACACGTATGTACCACTTTCCTGACCACGTAAAGCTGTAGAGATTTCTATTCCTGATGTTTCATCAGTCTCAACTGTTGCATTTGATTTAGATTTATCAACAATTGAGTTTAAGGCATTGAAACTTACATAAATTTGATTTGCAGGATCAGATGAAGCATTAAAACCCATCATGTTTCCTTGTTGAGAGGTAGAAGATTCACTATTGTTATATATACCGCAAACTGTCATTGCTACATTTTCTTCCTCATTATTTGGATTTACTAATGTGATACTATCTCCAATCTTCAATTCATTAAGAATGGCTAATTCATCACTAACAATGCATTGTGGTTCCGTTGTCTCTGAATCAAACACAGTTCCATCTGTAATTTTTTTTGTACCATTCTTAAATGATGTCATTGCATCGTGGGAACTGTATCCAATAATAGTGAAATCTCCCTGACTCCCCATTTTACCAAATCCCTTATTACCATTTGCGTTATTCACTGGCATTCCATTTGAATTAATAGAATCTTCTTCATTTGTAGTAGAGGTATCTACGGGTGATAAAGTGATATCGCCGTTAAGAGAAGAGGTAATAGTATAGTAAAAATCATTTACAAATTTAGATTGTGCATAAATTTGCATTTCCTCTAATGATAAATTTTGTGAACCTTGTAATGTTTTTAATTTATCATTAGAGGATTCAGCATTTTTCATTAGTGATTGTCGGTCTACGGATATTTGTGCAGTAATTTCCAATGAATCAAGAGAGGCCTCCCTTGAAGTTTCTGCACTTTGTCTAATACTAAGGGCAATACAAGCGGAAACAGAAATAATTATTGTTATAATTGTAATTAAAATATTTCTAACTTTTGCTCTTGTAATACTTTTTAAGGCATTTTTAAAGATGTACATAAAATCTTCCTTTCTAACAGAGATTAAATTTTCTAAGTGGTTACCTGTGAGATTAATTATGAAATACTTACCTTAAAATAATCTTAAAAATGTAATATATAAATAAAATTTCTACACTCTAATAGTTTAATTATATATTAGAATATAGAAACATTATTATAACGAAAATATTAAAAAGTTTATTCCAATTTTAGCTTCACTCTATTCTTGAAAAATTATTAGCTAGTAAAGATTTTAACTAATATAAAATTTATTTATATTTAAATGATATTACATTAATTATATACTTATACAGATTAATCCTGTAAAATAATATTATAATAGCCAAATGGAAAATATAAAAATTTATTAAAAAAAATATTAAGGCGGTTTTTGGAAAGTTTTTATAAAAGCTTTTAATTTATAGATGCAGAGGTGGAGAAAATGAAAAAAGTCTTAGTTCTTGGAGGAAGCTATTTTATAGGAAAAGCCATTGTAGAAGCTTTATTAGGTTCTCAGAAAGATTATGAAATTTACACCTTAAATAGAGGAAGCAGAAAAACAGAAGATAAAAGAATTACTAATATAATTTGTGACAGAGAAGACTTAAATAAAATGAAAAAGTGTCTTAGTGAGCATGAATTTAATTATATAATTGATGTGTCTGGACTTAATGTAAATCAGTTAGAAATTCTTCATGAAGCCTTAAATTATGAAAAGTTAGAGAAATATATTTTTATAAGTTCAAGTGCTGTCTATGATGTAGAAAATTATAAAATACCTTTTAAGGAATCATTTATGTTAGGTAAAAATAAATATTGGGGAGATTATGGAACAAACAAAATAGAGTGTGAAGAGTTTTTAGAGGATAAGTATAACTATAGTAATGTTCAACTTATAATACTACGCCCTCCTTATGTTTATGGAGAAAATAATTATGCAGCGAGGGAAGGCTTTATTTTCCATCATATTATCAATGATAGGCCTATCCTAATTCCTAATGATGGAGAGACTAATATTCAATTTATCTACTCTAATGACCTAGGCAATTTAGTAGAAGGATTTTTAGAGACAAATCAAGATAATCTATCTATTTATAATGTTGGGAATAGTGAGGCAGTGACCTTTAATACATGGATAGAATTATGTGAGAAGGCTGCTGGTAAAAAGGCAATAAAGTATCATTTTTATTATGAGGAGAAGGGGTATAATGAAAGAGACTTCTTTTCATTCTTTAATTATGACAATGTGCTGGATGTAAAAAAAATCCATAGTGTATTTAAAGAAGAAACTTCTATGGAGGAAGGCTTAAAGAAGTGTTATCAATGGTATCTTCATAATGAATCCATGGTTATGATGAAAGAACATGTAGTAGAAAAGGAAGAAGAAATTTATAAGTTATTAGGAAAATAGTTCATAGTTTTATAATATGGATGTATAACTATGAATTTGGTAATTTATTTAGTACGATATGGAGATTAAAATGGATAAGTTAATATTTTGGGATTTTCAAGGTACATTAGCTCATAATGAGTGGATGTTTAGTAAAGCCTTATATAAGGTTTTATGTAAGTATGAACCATATACGGAAATAGATATTGAAGATTTTAAGAAAATCTCATTAGTGGGATTTCCTTGGCAACAACCTGAAAAGGAATATGTGAATCTCACTTCTAGTGATGCTTGGTGGAACCATGCTGAAGATATATTAATAAAGGGATATATAAAGTTAAATATATCAGAAGAAAAAGCAGCTATCTACTCAAAAGAAATTAGACAAGTACTTGCATCAGGAGAAAGTTTTCAACTATATGAAGATACAATAGAAGTATTACAGTACTTTATGAAAAAGGGTTATTCAAACGTAATACTCTCAAATCATATTCCTGAATTACCTAAGATAGTAGAGAAATTAGGATTATCACCGTATATAATCGATTGTATATCATCTGCTAATGTTGGATATGAGAAGCCTAATCCTAAAATATATCATTATGCTTTGAAAAAGCATTGCAATTATAGGGATATATGGATGGTTGGAGATAGTATTTTAGCTGATGTAAGAGGTCCAGAACATGTTGGAATTAAAGCAGTATTAGTAAGATCTAATACAGAAGAAAATGTTAGATATTACTCAAAGGATTTATTAGGAGTGAAAGAAATAATAGTATAGAAAATTAATATTGAAAATGGTTAGCAATAAGCTATTGAGTTCATACACGATAAGATAATCATTAGATTTAGAAAAACTATTTATTATACTGTGATAATTAAAAATACATTGGAGGATAGCTATGATAAAAAAATACACAAATTTAAATAATTTAGATATGTCTAGAGCAATAAAAGAAAATATTGAAAGAATATTCATGGGGAATAATGGAGAAAAGACCTTAGAGCACAGTATTAATGTTGCTAAAACTAGTATTATAATTGCAGAAAAATATAACTTAGATAAAGATGTTTGTGAAATTGCTGGATATCTTCATGACATTAGTGCAATTATTAGCCCTGAAGACATGCTACAGTATGCTAAGGATAATAATTGGTATATAGATAAAGCTGAAGAAAAGTACCCATTTTTATTACATCAACGTTGTTCAGTTGAATTAGCAAAGGAAGTTTTTAACATAGAAGATAATAATATACTAGGTGCAATAGGTTGTCATACTACTTTAAAATTAAATCCTACACCATATGAGATGACTTTATTTATAGCTGACAAACTTTCATGGGATCAAGATGGAAGACCTCCTTTTTATGATTTGGTAAAAGAAGAATTAGACAAGTCATTATATCATGCAGCTTTAGCGTATATGAATTATATTGTAGATAATAAATTAATATTATATCCACATAAATGGTTTATAGAAGGAAAACAATGGATAGAAAGGCATTGTAATATAAGGAAGGAGGTAAGTGGTTATGAATAAAGAAGAAAAGAATCAGTTTATAGTAGATACCATAGCTAAGGTAAATAAGATATTCTCAATTCATGAAAAAATAAAGGATATAGATACATCTTTATTAAAGCTTTATACAGTAGCTGTAGTAGAAGCTGGGTATTTTTTTATTTTTGATTTATCTGATAATGGTACGAGCTATGAATTTAAAGGTGAATATAAAGCACCTATGATTGTACCAGAAAAAGTGTTGGCCTCCTTTCCACTAGATTTTTATGATATGAAGCCTGCAGCTGTGGTATCTAAGGATACATTTAATACCTTAGAGGGATATATAGTTATATTTCATGAGTTTGTTCACTGCTATCAATGGGAACAAGGAAATAGTGAAATTAGGGAAGAACTAGAAATTGCTAAAATAGCTAAAGAGAAAAAAGATTTTATGTGGGAGATAAATCATCCATTTCCTTATGAAGATAAGGTGTTGATAAATGAAACTTTTAAATTAGAATTTGTGGATAAAAAACTACAATATAAAGATATGGTGGATTATCATAGAGTTATGAAGAAACATTTAAATCAAATAGACTTTGAATATATGGTATGGCAAGAGTTTATAGAAGGATTTGCTAGATATATTGAAAATCTTATTAGAGAAAAGTTACAAGTAAAATTAAATTCTAATAAATTAGAAAAACCTTTTAGTAGAGTAAGCTTTTATGAGCTAGGTAGTAGATCAATAAGTGCTATATTAAAAGAAAATCCTGAGATTAAGGGAAATATTAAATGTATATATGATAAAATTAATATATAATGGATGAACTTTAGATAAAGGGTAGGGGGAGTGTTATATGGATTTTCTATATATTGTTATAGGGGTTATAGTTGCGGAGTTTATATGTTCAATATTGTTTAAAGGAGTTAATGATAGCATTATTGGACTTTTTAAACCGATGCAGAAGTTTGTATCAAAATCTAAGAAGAAGAAAATATGGAGTGCTATAGGGTATGGTATTGCTGTTTTTATTGCTTTGACAATTAAGGATAGTTTTGAACTACATTACATTTGGTATGGTATATTAATTGGAGTTTTATTGTCTCTTAATGACATAATCTTTGAGAGAGGAGTATTTGAGAAGAGAATAGACAATCTATAATAATATTAAAGTAAAAAATTTTATAGTATTAATAAGGTATAAAGCTAGTTTTATGATAGCTTTATACCTTTTATTTTAATTTATTTTAGACATAACTCTTTTAAATTCGGATATTGCACCACTAAGAGAAATTAAATCTTCATCTGGTAGCACAGATAACTTTTCCTTAAGAAAGCTTTTCATTAAATCCTTTTTGATTTTAAAGACTTCATGGGCTTTTTCTGTTATTTCAATTCTAATAACTCTTCTATCCTTTGGATCTTCATATCTATTAACATAACCACACTCAAGGAGTTTATCTATTATTGGGGTCATATTGGGTTTAGATATACAAAGGTCTCTGGCTATACTAGACACTGATGAAGGTCCATTTTGAGCTAGGTAAAAAACCACTTTTACATGAGATGGTGGAACAACTGTATTTTTCATAAAGTCTTCTAATTTTACAATCTTTTTATGAAGTAGCATCATAAGAAGGAAAAAGTCCTCAGATAGTTTAGTTAAATTTTTTTCATCCATAATATATCTCCTTTTGCTGTAGTATTGAATTTCTATATTAAAATCGTTAATTAAAAATTAAAAAATCCACAATAAAATAGTTATTGACTTATAATAGTTATGAAACTATAATTAATATATGTTTATAACTGTTATGTACTTATAAATAATATAATATCATAATTTATATAAATTAATAAGTATTTTATAAGATTATTATAAATAAATTTTTTTTAAATTGCAAATAAACTAATAAATCGTAAATACTATTGTTATCTATGTTCATATATCATAGGTAATAAAGTATTTTGTTTTTAGTTTATTTCTTAGTGATTCATTATTATAAGAGGGAGTAGAGGAATATGTTCAAGTTAATTAAATATTTAAAGAACTCAGTGGTGCCAATTATCATCATAATTGGATTACTAATTGTTCAAGCAGTCTGTGACCTTTCTTTACCTGACTATACTTCTAATATAGTAAATGTTGGAATTCAGCAGGGGGGAGTAGAAAAAGTTACACCAGAAGTAATTAGAAAGAGTCAATTAGAAAAGTTAGAACTATTTATTAGTGAAGAGGATAGAATAGAAATTAAGAGTAATTATACTTTGTTAGATAAAGATTCTCTTAGTGATGAAGAATACAATAAATATGTGAAGAAGTATCCTTCTTTAGAAAATGAAGGTGTATATAAGCTTACAACTAAGAAAAAGGATAAAGAAACCATTGAAAAGTTAAATGGAATATTTGCAAGGCCAATGCTAGTAGTGCAAGGCTTTGAAAGTGACAGTGAAGAAAGTAAGGCTATGAAAGCTGCAATTATAGCGGAGTTTCCTCCTAATATGGGTATAGATGAAAATGCAGATATATTGGAAGTGATGTCACAGTTACCGCAGGAACAGCGAGATACTATGATGAAAGATATAGATAAAAATTTTGAGAACTTACCTAATACTATGATAGACCAAGCAGCTATTAGTTATGTAAAAAATGAGTATAATAATATTGGTTTGAATATAGACAAAATGCAAACTAACTATCTTCTTTATACCGGAGGATTAATGATACTTATAGCCCTACTAAGTATGGCTGCTACAGTAACTGTTGGATTTATTGGGGCTAGAGTGGCGGCAAACCTTGGTAAAAACCTTAGAAGTAAAGTATTTTCTAAAGTTATAGGCTTTTCTAATGCAGAGTTAGACAAGTTTTCTACTGCGTCACTTATAACTCGTAGTACCAACGATATTCAGCAAATTCAAATGCTTATGGTAATGCTTCTAAGAGTAGTATTCTATGCACCAATCTTAGGAATTGGTGGAGTAATAAAGGTTTTAAATACAGAAACTTCAATGGCTTGGATTATTGTTGTTGCAGTAGTTGCTATTTCAGCAGTAGTAATTGTTTTATTTACAGTAGTTATGCCAAGATTCAAGAGGGTTCAGAAACTAGTTGATAGGATTAACCTTGTAACTAGAGAAATTTTGACTGGTATGATGGTAATTCGTGCCTTTAGTACAGAAAGACATGAAGAAAAAAGATTCGATAAAGCAAATAATGATTTAACTAAGAATAATTTATTTGTCAATAGAACTATGGCTTTAATGATGCCAACTATGATGCTGATTATGAATGGAATTACTATTTTAATAGTATGGAATGGGTCACATAGCATTGATGCAGGAACCATGCAAGTTGGAGATATGATGGCATTTATTCAATATACAATGCAAATTATAATGGCATTCTTAATGATATCTATGGTTTCAGTGATGTTACCTCGTGCTACAGTTTCAGCTGGGCGTATAGATGAAGTATTATCCACTGAATATGTAGTTAAGGATCCTGTAGCTCCAATAAAACTTGAAGAAGATAAAAAGGGATTTCTTAAATTTAATAATGTTTCCTTTAAGTATCCAAATGCTGAAGAAAATGTTCTAAGTAATATAACTTTTACTGCTATGCCTGGAGAGACTACCGCATTTATTGGTAGTACAGGAAGCGGTAAATCCACCCTTATTAATCTTGTACCGAGATTTTATGATGTGACTGAGGGAGAAATACTTTTAGATGGAATTGACATTAGAAAAGTAAGTCAACATGATTTAAGAGAAAAGATAGGCTATGTACCTCAAAGAGGAGTGCTATTCTCTGGTACCATTGAAAGTAACTTAAAATATTCAGGTAAAAGTATTACAGACGAAGATATGATAAAGGCTGCAGAGATTGCACAAGCCACTGACTTTATTAAAGGTACTAAGGAGAGTTATAATACTGAAATATCTCAAGGGGGTACTAATGTTTCAGGGGGCCAAAAACAAAGACTTTCTATTGCAAGAGCTATTGCTAAAAAACCAGAGGTATATATTTTTGATGATAGCTTCTCAGCTTTAGATTTTAAGACTGATGCGGCATTACGAAAAGCCCTTAAAAAAGAAACATTAAATAGTACAGTTCTAATTGTAGCTCAAAGAATAAGTACGATTCTACATGCAGAGCAGATAATAGTTTTAGAGGAAGGGAGAATTGCAGGTATTGGAACTCACAATGAGTTAATGAAAACTTGTGATGTGTATAAACAAATAGCACTATCTCAACTTTCAAAGGAGGAGTTAGCTAATGAGTAAGGAGCAAAATATGAAAAAAGGACCTATGGGTGGTGGAGGACCTATGGGAGGTCCTGGAGAAAAAGCTAAAAACTTTAAGGGCACCATGAAAAAGCTTATTAGTTATCTTAAACCTTTTACTGCATCCATAATAATTGTTATAATATTTGCCATTGGAAGTGCTGCTTTTTCTATTATTGGACCTAAGGTTTTAGGTAAAGCTACCACTAACATTTTTAAGGGACTTGTAGGTAAGATAACAGGTTCAGGAGTAGGCATAGACTTTGAATATATAGGAAGAATTTTATTAATACTTTTGATTTTATATATAATTAGTACATTATTCTCTTTTGTACAAGGTTTTATAATGTCAGGAGTTACTCAAAAGGTTTCATATAATCTTAGAAAAGAGATTTCTGAAAAAATTAATAGAATGTCTCTTAAATATTTTGATAATAAGACTCATGGTGAAGTTTTATCTAGGGTAACAAATGATGTAGATACTGTAAGTCAAAACTTAAACCAAAGTATGACTCAAGTTATAACTTCAATTACTACATTAATTGGAGTACTAATAATGATGATTTCAATAAGTGGTATCATGACAGGGGCAACTCTCCTTATATTGCCAATATCTATGTTTTTAATATCGGTAGTAGTTAAGAAATCTCAAAAACACTTTAGAAATCAACAGAAATATTTAGGAAATGTTAATGGGCAAGTAGAAGAGGTTTATGGAGGTCATAATATAGTTAAGGCCTTTAATGGAGAAGAAGAGGCAATTAGAGAATTTAATAAGTTAAATGATAAATTATACGACTCAGCTTGGAAGTCTCAATTTTTATCTGGAATGATGATGCCTATTATGACCTTTGTGGGAAACTTAGGCTATGTAGTAGTGTCTATTTTAGGTGGATGGCTGGCTATTAAGAAAACTATTGAAGTTGGAGATATTCAATCCTTCATTCAATATGTAAGATCTTTTAATCAACCTATAGCTCAGTCAGCTCAGATAGCAAATCTAATGCAATCTACAGCAGCGGCTGCAGAAAGAGTTTTTGAATTCTTAGCAGAAGAAGAGGAAGTGCAATTTGCAGAAAACCCTGTTAAAATAAAAAATCTGTTATTGTCAGAAGATGAGGGAGAAGAAATTCAAGGTGAAGTAAACTTTGAAAATGTTCACTTTGGGTATAAAGAAGATAAGATTATTATCAATGATTTTTCAGCACATGTAAAACCAGGACAGAAGGTTGCTATAGTTGGACCTACTGGAGCAGGAAAAACTACCATGGTTAAATTGCTTATGAGATTTTACGATGTGAATAGTGGAGCTATCTTAATAGATGGTCATAATATTCAAGATTTCAACCGTCAAGATTTACGTAGTATATTTGGTATGGTACTTCAAGATACTTGGTTATTTAATGGCTCTATTAAGGAAAATATCAGATATGGTAGATTAAATGCCAATGATGAAGAAGTTATTGCTGCAGCTAAGGCTGCTAATGTGGATCACTTTGTAAAAACTTTACCTGATGGATATGATATGATTTTAAATGAAGAAGCTAATAACGTGTCTGCAGGTCAAAAGCAATTACTTACTATAGCTCGTGCAATTCTTGCAGATCCTAAGATTCTAATTTTAGATGAAGCCACTAGTTCTGTAGATACTCGTACTGAGGTTTTAATACAAAAGGCAATGGATAATTTGATGAGGGGTAGAACTAGTTTTGTAATTGCTCATAGATTATCTACTATAAGGGATGCAGATTTAATCCTTGTAATGAAAGATGGAGATATAGTAGAACAAGGAAATCATAATGAGTTACTTGCAGCTAATGGCTTTTATGCAAACTTATATAATAGTCAATTTGAAGACATTAAAGAAGATATAGTTTAATAACTAAATAAAAAGTAAGTAGAGTTTTTTGACTAGGATAGAGTTTATTCCATCTGAAGTTTATTGACATAGTTTTTAAGAACTAGCTTAAATTAAGTAAATTAATTTGAGTTAGTTCTTTTTATTTTAGAGATAAGTATAACCTAGTATTTAGGAAATAATAATAAAGTAATTAATTAAATATATAATAAATATAAGTTCATTTAATATATAAATAATTAATAGACAAATATGAAAAAGATGATATAATTACCATTAATAAATGTGTAATATTAAATATGCTAAAAAATAATTATAGTAAACTGAATAAAATTCATGTTTATTAAATATATGGAATATTAGAAGGAGATTTATCATGAAAGCAAAACAGGTTTTAGATATAGCTCTTTCAGCAGGCGAACTACTTATTAGTAATGGATCAGAATCCTATAGAGTAGAGGAAACTATTGAAAGGATATGTAAAGCATATAATTATAAAAGTGAATGCATAACTACAGGAAAAGGAATTTTTATATCTATTTTAGATGAGGATCAAGAAAAGGTTACATCACTAAAAAAGGTTAGAAGCAAGAGTGTTGATTTATATAGCATAGAGCTAGTAAATAGTTTTTCTCGAAGCATCGAGTCAGAGAAGATTTCCTATGAGGAAGCAATGGAAAGACTAGAAGATATAAGAAAAACGCCTACTTTTAAATTACCTATTAGAGTGTTAGCTGGTGGAATGACTTGTTTTATTTATTCATTATTTTTCAACGGAACAATTTTTGCAGCATTTATATCTGCGATTATTGGTATGATAATATATTATATGGTAGATAAGGTATCCAACGTAGGATTTTTCCAATTTTTTATCTTCTTTTTCTCAGGATTTCTTATAGCTAGTATAAGTATTTTATTTGAAAATATTATAACTATAGTGAACAAGGACAAGATTATACTAGGGTCTATTATGGTACTATTACCTGGTGTAGCCCTTACTAATGGAATAAAAGATATAATTTATGGTGATTTTACATCAGGAATTTCAAAGGTAGGTGAGGCAGTTTTAATAATTACAGCAATTGGTTCAGGAATTGGTACTGCATTAGCCTTTAGAAATTTTCTAGGAATCTTTTAGATATAATATATTTAAGTGAAAGTAGAGGCTATGTTATGATTAGACAAATTGTTTTAGCGTTTTTTGGAAGTGTATTTCCGGCCATATTATTTAATATAGATAGAAAAAAATTAGTTTGGGCTGGGATTTCAGGAACTCTTGCATGGATAAGCTATTTAATAGTGTTCAACTATGGAGGAAGTGTAATTATTGCTACTTTCATGGGGGCATTTGTAGTAGGAGTTTATAGTGAAGTAATGGCAAGAAGGTTAAAGGCTCCAAGTATGCAGTTTTCAATACCAGGAATATTCCCGTTAGTACCAGGAGTTATGGCCTACAACACAGTATTATATATAGTAGCTCAAAATTATGACCTTGCTTATAGCAGTGCAATGAAAACTATTATAGTAGGTGGAGCTATTGCCTTTGGAATGATGTTATCTTCAACTACTTATAAATTTTTTAGCAAAATTCAAAGAGATATAGAAATAAAGAAAGCAGCACAAAATAAAATAAAGGAGATGAACTAAATGGAGTTCATCTCCTTTATTTATCAGATATTAATATTAAATTACTATATAAAATGTGAAATGTAACATAAAAGGTTTAAAATGTTCTCTGGAACAAATGAATATTTTTAGTAAAAAATAAGTAATTTTATTAATTTCAAAAAACAAAAATGATGTGAAAATACTCTATAGAATATAGAAGGTATATACTAAGAAAGGCTAATAGAATAATAAGTATTTTATTATAGTAAATTGTGATTTATAAAGCTCTCATTAAAATATAGATATTACTCGATAAAAGGAAGGGGGATGAGGATGAAATTTTTGAATTTCAGAGAAAAGCAAATAAATGACAGAAAACTTTTGAACTTAATTGAAGTAGATAAAGATAGACTTTATAGGATTGCTTATGTATATGTTAAAAATGAGGAAGATGCTAAGGAGATTGTTCAAGAAACTATATACAAAGGATTTTTGAATATAAAGAAGCTTAAAGAAGTAGAAAAATTTAATAGTTGGATTACAAGAATTCTAGTAAATACAGCTAGGACTCATTTAAAAAAGAAAAATAGATTTGTATATGAAGGTGAAGACGTATTAAAAAAATGTTCTATTACAGATGAAGACTATATTGATTTATATGAAGCCGTTGATAAGCTACAAGGATTAGAAAAAACAGTTATTATATTAAAATATTTTGAAGATTATAGAATTATAGATATAGCTATAATATTAGATATTTCAGAAAGTAGAGTCAAGAATTATCTTCATAAAGGGTTAAAAGATTTGCGTATAGAACTAGAATGTGTAGAGCCAAACTTAAATTGTGAAATAAAGTTAAGTAAAATATAGTAAAAAGGAGGAACGACTTTGAGTAATATAGATTTTAATAAAGCTAAAGAGCAGTATAACTCTATAGTGATGCCAGAGGATTTAGACACAAATTTAATGATAGGAATGAAGAGTGGTATAAGAAAACGTAAAATAAGAAGTAAAGGACCAATATATAGTATAACAGTTATGTTTATTGCATTTATACTTTGTATAAATACTTCGGTAGTTTTTGCACAGGCTGTAAACAATATTCCTATAATTAGAGATTTTGCAGATATAGTTATCATAAATGAAGGGATTAAATATGCTTTAAAAGAGGGATATATTCAACCTATTAATAAATCAGTAGACATTGATGGAATTAAGGTTACAATCACTAGAGTTATAGGAGATAGTAAACAACTTATTTTGGGGTATACCATAGAAGGAAAAGGTATTAATAAAGAAGATTACTATGGATTAAAA
This sequence comes from Clostridium sp. UBA4395, assembly GCF_002390995.1. Taxonomy (NCBI): domain Bacteria; kingdom Bacillati; phylum Bacillota; class Clostridia; order Eubacteriales; family Clostridiaceae; genus Clostridium; species Clostridium sp. UBA4395. Next base: position 1,753 of record NZ_DGRF01000054.1, on the reverse strand, counting down.
GATTGGGAAATTAAGGATTATAATGGAAATAAGTTTATGGAAGGAATCCTCAGTTATGGATATGGAGACTATAAAAAGGACGGATTAAAGCCATTAAAAGGAGAAAAATATTTTTCTATTGAAAGCATGAATGTAAAAGATATTCCGAGAAATCTTATATTAACCTTTAATGGTGTAGTAAATCATAGTAAATATGATGGCATAATAAGCAGTGGAGAAAGAAAAATACCTATAGAGCTAAATGAAAAAATTGTTTCTGTAGAACCAGAGATATATAGTATTAATAAAAATGTAGAGTTGGGAGAGCAAAGTCTTTTTATTAAAGAAATGAGGATTTATCCAATGGGTACAGAAATAGTTGTGAGTAATTTAGTAGATAAGGAAAGTAAATTTGGGTGGCTTGATAACTGTTATTTGGAAGATGAAAAAGGAAGGACCTTTACTTTATCTTCAGGCACATCGAAAGGTGAAGGGCGTGAAGATTATATACTAACTTTTAATGGAGGAGCTTACGGTAGATCTAAAGAATTAACTCTTTATAGTAAGGGAATATTTTATAATCCCATAAAAGAAAGGCAGCTTGTAGTTGATGTTGGAAATGAATTATTACTTCAAGGTGGAGAGTTTGGACTTAAATTAGAGCATATAAAAGACTATAAAGAGGTAAAAAATCCAGATGAAGATAATAGTTATAAGGTAGTATACCCTGATGAGGAAAATGATGAGGTTTCAACTGAAGATATAGTATATGAAGCAATGGAGGTTAAGTTCACTGTTTTACCACCATATGATATTGAGAATATTTCTATTAGTCATCCAGATGCTACAAGAAGCTCATCATCTCAAAGATCTGATGGAACAGGTGGAGAAGTATCACTATATTTTGATAAATATACTTTAAAGGCAGGAAAGCTATTTATCAATATAGATTCTATGTATAACAATAAAATGAAAACCGAAGAGTTTAGTGTAAGATTAAAATAAGCTAACATAAAAGTTAGCTGAAAATTTGATTGTTATAGAACAAAATTTATTAGTAGCCATTAAAATTATAAGGGGAATATTTAGGCTATGTTTTAAACTGTTGTTAAAACATAGCCTATATTTAAATTAAGTTTAAATTTATACTTAATTATTGAGCCTTCTTTTCGTTTGCCTTGTTATTTTCAGGGTTACACTTATCATCACACTCTGGTTTTCTCATATGGTTTCCAGGAGTCTTTGTATTTTGTTTTTTCTCATCAGTTTCGTTTAGAGTTGGTTTCTTTTCCTCTTCTTTAGGAGCTTTTTCATTCTCAGGCTTAGACTCACTTATAGTTTGCTTCTTTTCATCAGTTTTTTTTGTCTTTTCTTCTTCCTCAATCATAGTTGGTTTCTTTTCCTCAGTGGGTTTTTCATCCTTAGATTTTTCTGCTGGAGTCTCTATAGTAGTCATTTTTTCACTATTAGAATCCATTGCTATATTATCATATCCAAAGGCTATAGTAGAAGAAGTCATGATGGCACCAACTAATGTTAGCATAATTAAAGATTTTTTCATTGTAATACACCGTCCTTTTAAAGTATTTACTTAAATTCTTAAGTATGAGTATATTTGATGAGAATAACAAGAATAAGGATAAGCTATTGAAAAATAAAAGGTTTAAGAAAACTCGACTTTAGTTTATCCTTAGAAAGAAAAAATATGTTATTAAAAATTTTCCATTAAAAATGTGGATAATAATAAATTAACAGAAGTTTAGCACGTGAAGTT